>NZ_JBHTDM010000008.1:0-206710 GCF_042666535.1 Brachybacterium sp. GCM10030252
GCCGCTGGCCCTGCAGTCCTTCCTCGATACGCAGGGCACCTCGAACTGGGGCGCCATGTTCGCGATGTCCATCCTGTCCCTCGTCCCGCTGTTCCTGGTGTTCCTGTTCGGCCAGAGATTCCTGGTCAAGGGATTCGCCACCACCGGCATCAAGTAACGCGACCGCGGCGGCCGGCGGGGCCACGGTCCCGCCGGCCCTCGCGGCACGTGTCCACCCGCTCGCTGCTCCCCCTCCCGCTTCCCGCACCTGACCCCACGTACGATCCGACCCAGGAGAGACATGCCCACCCGCTATGCACTGATCGGCACCGGCCACCGCGCCCAGATGTATCTCGACGCGATCGCCGGAGACCACGCCGCCGACGCCGAGCTGGTGGCGCTGCTCGACTCCAATCCGGGCCGCCGCCAGTTCCACCGCGACCGGTACGAGGTATTCGCCGACGTCACCCTCGCGGGACCGGACGAGCTCGAGCAGGTCATCGGCAACGGGGTCGACCGAGTCATCGTCACCACCCCGGACCGCTACCACGCCGACTACGTAGTGCGTGCGCTGGAGGCCGGGGCCGACGTCATCGTCGAGAAGCCCCTGACGATCGATGCGCCCAGCGCCCGCCGCATCGAGGACGCCATCTCCCGCACCGGCCACAAGGTGCTGGTGACCTTCAACTACCGCTACAGCCCCCGCAACACCGCACTGAAGGAGATCATCGCCTCCGGGGAGATCGGTGACGTGGTCTCGGTGAACTTCGAGTGGGTGCTGGACACCTCCCACGGCGCCGACTACTTCCGCCGCTGGCATCGCGACAAGGTCAACAGCGGCGGGCTGTTCGTGCACAAGGCCTCCCACCACTTCGACCTGGTCAACTGGTGGACCGCGGCAGTGCCCCAGCGGGTCTACGCCCGCGGCGGGCTGCGCTTCTACGGGCAGGACAACGCCGCCCGCCAGGGCCGTGACCCACTGCCGGAGCGCGGCACCCACGACGGCGACCACGACCCCTTCGAACTGGACCTGCGCGAGGACGAGCGACTCAGGAGCCTCTACCTCGAGACGGAGCAGCACGACGGGTACCACCGTGACCAGTCCGTGTTCGGCCCCGGCATCACCACCGAGGACAACCTCACCGCCATCGTCGACTACAGCGGAGACGTCGTGCTGACCTACGCGCTGAACGCGCACTGCCCGTGGGAGGGCTACCGGGTCGCTGTCAACGGCACCGCCGGCCGCGTCGAGCTCGAGGTGGTCGAGCGCGCGGAGGTCGTCGCCAAGGGAGACGAGACCGTGGTCGATCCCAGCGCGAGCGCGGTCACGGCGGCCGACGACGGGGCGCGGACCCGCGGTGACCGGCTCGTGGTCCAGAAGCACTTCGAACCCGCCCGCGAGATCGAGATCCCCACCGGCGAGGGCAGCCACGGCGGCGGCGACGCCGTCATGCTGCGCGACATCTTCCAGGGCGTCTCCGACGACCCGCTGGGACGGGCCTCCGATCACCGGGACGGCCTGCGCGCCATCGCCGTCGGCGTCTGCGGCAACGCCTCGCTGGAGACGGGGCAGGCCGTCGACGTCGCCGAGCACATGGGCGTGGACCTCACCCGTCCCGCGCCAGCCGGGCCCCTCGCCGCCGCGGCAGCCGGGGCGGTCCGATGACGGGGCCGGAGATGGCGGGCGCTTCCGGCCCGGGGACGACGGCCATCGCCGGCGCGGGGCCGGCCGCCGCCCCTGGCGCGGCCACGTCCCCCGGGCCGGCGGTGGCCTCGGGGCCGGCCTCGGCCTCCGGCAGTCGGCCGGCCGGTCCCGTCCGCGTCGCCCTGATCGGCACCCACGGCTTCGGCCGGATCCACCTGAAGAACCTCGCCCGCCTCGGATCCGCCGGGATCTCCCGACTGGTCGGAGTCGTCGACGTGGCCGAGCCGCCGGAGGAGGTGGCCGGGATCCACCATCGCTCGCTGCCCGACCTGCTGGCGGCTGTGCCCGCCGCGGACCGTCCCGAGATCGTCGCGATTGCCACCCCGATCGGCACGCATCTGCCGCTGGCGAGGCAGGCTCTGGACGCCGGCATCGACGTCTACCTCGAGAAGCCGCCCGTGCCCGCCCTCGAGGACCACTGGGAGCTGCTGGCCGCGGCCGAGGCCGCCGGGCGCTCCGTCCAGGTGGGGTTCCAGGCCCGCGGCGGCGCGGGCGTGGACGTGCTGCGCGACGAGGTCGCCACCGGTGCGCTCGGCCCGGTCGACACGGTGCGGGTCCATGGGGCGTGGCGCCGGGACCGCGCCTACTACCGTCGCTCTGCCTGGGCCGGGAAACGGCAGCTGGACGGGCGGAGGGTGGCGGACGGGGTCGCCACCAACCCCCTCGCCCACGCCGTCCACGCCGGCCTCGTCATCGCCGGCATCGACGAGGCCCGCGACATCGCCTCGGTGACCACCGAGCTGCGCCGCGCCCACGACATCGAGGCCGACGACACGACCTTCCTGCGGATCGACCCGGCCGGGGACGGCCCCGCCGTCGTCTGTGCCCTGACCACCACCGCACCGGAGCAGAGAACCGCCTGGGTCGAAGCCGTCGGCCCCCGGGGGAGCCATCGGCTCTACTACACCGACGACGTCTCTGTGCGCACCGGGCCCGACGGCGGCACACAGCAGCTCCGGCACGAGCGCACGGATCTCATGGAGAACCTCGCCGCTCACGTTCGGGACCGCAGCGTCCCCCTGATCTCCCCGCTCGAGACCACCGGCGCCTTCAGCACCGTGCTCGAAGCGATCCAGAGCGCGCCCGACCCGCTGCCCATCGACGGCGACGCCGTGGACATCCAGGGCGAGGGCGAGGCCGCTGTCCCGGTCGTGCGCGACATCGAGCAGACTCTGCTCGCCGCCCTCGACGCCGGGCAGGCCTTCAGCGAGCTCGGCGTCCCCTGGGCCCGGCCCGACGCGGTCCGCACCTGGACGCCTCCCGCCCCCGGGATCCGTCGAGGCTGACCCCGGTCGCGGCGCGGCCCGCAGGGACGCGCCCGGCACCCCGGACGAGGAGCGATATGACCGGCACGACCATCACCCCGGCGACGAACGACCGAGCCACGATCGATCAGGCCACGATCGATCAGGCCACGAGCGGAGCGACCACGAGCACCCGGACGGGGAGCGGCCCCGCGACGGTCACCCGGTCGCTGAGCGGCCCGGCGACGGTCACCCAGGCCCGTGAGAGCTTCGAGCGGCCCGACCCCGCCGCGCGACCCATGATGCGCTGGTGGTGGTTCGGGCCCGACGTCGAGGACGCCGAGCTCGACCGCGAGCTCCGCGCCATGGCCGAGGCCGGTCTCGGCGGCGCCGAGGTCGCCTTCGTCTACCCCCTGCGCGCTGGCTCCGACGAGTTCCTCTCCACCACCATGCTCACCCATCTGCGCCATGCCGCCGAGACCGCCCGCGAGCTCGGGCTGCGGCTGGACGTGACCCTCTCCAGCGGCTGGTCCTACGGCGGCGGGCACATCGGCCCCGAGCACGCCTCCCGCCGCCTGCACTGGGAGCGACGCGAGATCTCCGTCGCCCCGCTCGAGGTGCCCGTGACCACCCCCTGGCCCGGCGACCAGCTCGTCGCCGCCTTCGTCGGCCACGGCATCCCGGCCACGGACTGGCAGCCGCTGACCCTGGACGGCGAGTCCCTCCGCATCCCGGCCGGCAACGGCCCGCGCACCGTGCTGCTGGCCTGGTCGCGGGTGACCGGTCAGCACGTCAAGCGCTCCTCCGCCGGCGCCAAGGGCCCGGTCCTCGATCACCTCTCGGCCGAGGCGACCCGGCACCATCTGGACGTGGTCGGCGAGGCGCTGCTCGAGGCCGTCCCCGGCGAGCTGCTCGGGTCCGTGTTCTGCGACAGCCTCGAGGTGTACGGCGCGAACTGGACCCCGCGTTTCCCCGAGGAGTTCGCCAGGCGCCGCGGCTACGACCCGCTGCCCGTGCTGCACCGCCTGGTCGTCGATGAGCCGGGCTCGGCCGAGCTGCGCATCGACGTCGGCCGCACCCTGACCGAGCTGGTCGAGGAGAACTTCGTGGCCACCTGCCGGGACTGGGCGCGCGAGCACGACGTCCCGCTGCGGATCCAGGCCTACGGCGAGCCTCCGGTCACGGTCAGCTCGAACCGTTTCACCGACCACATCGAGGGCGAGGGCTGGGGCTGGGACGGGCTGCCGCAGTCGAAGTGGGCGACCTCCGCCGGGCACCTGTACGGCCGGGAGGTGATCTCCAGCGAGACCTGGACCTGGGTGCACTCCCCGTCGTTCCGGGCCACCCCGCTGGATCTCAAGGGCGAGGCGCACGAGCACCTGCTGCTGGGCATCACCCACTTCGTCGGGCACGGCTGGCCGTACTCGCCGCCAGAGATCCCCGGGGTGGGCTGGTACTTCTACGCCGCCGGCGCGCTGGATGACCGCAATCCGTGGTGGCCGGCCATGCCCGAGCTGACCGCATACCTGACCCGGCTGTGCAGCGTGCTGCGCCAGGGGGAACCGGTCGCCGACGTGAAGCTCTACCTGCCCTCCGCCGATGTCTACTCCGGCCACGGCGAGGGCTTCGATCTGTGGAAGGCCTGCCGCGACCACATCGGCCCGGAGATCCCGGCGACGATCCGACGCGCCGGCTACGACCTCGATCTGATCGACGACGACGCCCTGGACGTGCTGGCTACCGACGCGGCGCCCGTGGTGGTGCTGCCGCGTGTGACGACCCTGCCGGTGCGCACCCGGGCCTGGCTCGACACCGTCCGCGAGGCCGGCGGCATGGTCATCGCGGTCGAGTCCCCGGCCTACCCCGAGGCCATGGCGACCAGCGCCGAGAGCTTCCCCGACGCCTTGCGCGCCGCCCTGGCTCCCGACGTCGCGCTGGAGGGGGACGGCGGGGAGGTCGGCGTCGTCCACCGGCGGCTGGCCGACGGCGACCTGTACTTCGTGGCCAACACCGGGCCCGAAGTGCGCACCGTGTACCTCACGCCGCGCACCCGGCGGACCTGCTACGAGGTGTGGGACCCGCGCGGCGCACCGGTGACGGCGGCCGAGCGCAGCGGTGAGGCCGTGGTGGTGACTCTGCATCCGTACGAGGCCACCGTTCTCGTCGCCACCGGAGAGCTCCGCGGACCTGGCGACGCGCCCGGGGAAGGCCCCGCGGGCACCGCGGATACCGCGGGCAGCACGGAGTCCCTGCGGCTCGAGGGGCCGTGGCACTTCGCCCTCGGTGCTCCCACCGTCAGCGGCGGCCCGGAGTCACTCTCCGAGGCGGGGACGCTCAGAGAGGTGTCCCTACCGCACCGCTGGGACGAGGAGAATCCGCGGTTCGCGGGCTCCGGTACCTATCGGGCCACGCTCGAAATCGACCCCTCATGGCTCGAGCCGGACAGCCGCCTGGTGCTCGACCTCGGCCCGAGTCGGGTCATCGAGAACACCAGCCGCGAGGTGAAGAGCTACCGCGCGCTCGTCGCGCCGCCGGTGCGGGAGGTCGCCGTGGTCTCCGTCAACGGTGTCGAGGCCGGGGTGCTCTGGGACGCCCCGCACCGGATCGACGTCACCGAGCTTCTGCGCGCCGGCGCGAACACCCTGGAGCTGGCCGTGTACAACACCGCCGCCGGAGCCGTCGCCGCGGACGAGCACGCCGCGCTGATCGTCGACGAGAGCCACCGGGCCTACGGTGCCCGCTTCCAGCAGCAGGACCTCGACCTGGCGATGGACCAGGTCTCCTCGGGACTGCAGGCCGTCCCGGTACTGCTGCGGGTGCGCCGGACCCCGTCGGGCTGAGCCCGGGGCGCCTGCTCGCCGGGGCAGCCCAGGCCGGGATCGCTGGACGACCCGGCCGGGCACACGATCCCGTCGACTACTGGCGGCTCAGCGGGTGCCGNCGGCGAGTGCGAGCCGTGGGACCCGGCGACGACGAGGCCGAGTGCGCGAGCCGTGGGACCCGGCGACGACGAGGTGACTGTGGGGCCGGGTGAGGCGTTGAGCGGACCGGGGCGTGAGGTGGGAGGTTCCGGCAACGGGTGCTGAGTGCGCCGGGCGGTGAGGCCCGTGACCAGCCACCTGGGCGTGCCGGGCCGAGGAGCGTGCCCGAGGGTCACGAATGCGCAACGACGCCCCTTCGGTAGCGACCGCCTCGGCGCTGCGCGTGATCATCGTCGTGACGGGCCTTGATGGGTGAGCGTGACCGCTCGAGGGATCAAATGAGCAAAAGTGCTCAAACTGTTACGCAATGTATGACGTTCACACGGTGGCTTCGTGGCTAGTGTTCGCTACGAGCACTGTCGCTTGCCCGAGGAGGAGCATGAGCACCGACGTATCGACATCGGTAGCCCCACCGCAGGATGCCGCGCCCCGACCGTCTCTCGGGCACCGCATCTACCACTCATTCATCCTGCGCCGCCTGCTGCGGTCGCTGTTCGTGATCTGGGTGGTGGCCTCCGGGGTGTTCCTGATGGTCCGCCTGCTGCCGGGCAACCCGGTGGACGTCTACATCAATCAGCAGATCGCGCTGTACGGGAAGTCGTACGACCAGGCTGCCTCCGAGGCCGCCACCTTCTTCCGGTTCGATCCGTCCACGCCGCTGTGGCGCCAGTACATCGACTACATGGCGGGCGTGCTCCGCGGCGACCTCGGCACGTCGATCGCGACCCCCGGCGTCACGGTCACCGAGAAGATCGCGACCTACCTCCCGTGGACCCTGTACAGCGTGGGAATGGCCCTGCTCATCTCGATCACCATCGGGCTCCTGCTCGGCATGATCATGGCCTACCGCCGCGGGGGCGTCATCGACCACGCCGTCTCCGTCATCGGCAGCGGCCTGCACGCCATCCCCAACTACCTGCTGGCGATCCTCATCGTGGTGGTTGGCGCCGTCCAGCTCGGCGTCATCGACTACACCCGGATGCGCGGGAACGTCTCGCCCGGCGTCGACCCCGAGTTCTCGCTGCGGTTCCTCTCGGACATCGGATACCACGCCACGCTCCCGATGATCACCTACATCCTCACCACGGTGGGCACCTGGGCGCTGATCATGAAGTCCTCGACCACCCAGGTCCTGGGCGAGGACTACGTGACCGTCGCCAAGGCGCGCGGTCTGCGGGAGTCCCGCATCCAAGGCAACTACGTCGGCCGCAACGCCCTGCTGCCGCTGATCGCCCAGATCGCCACCCAGGCCGGCTTCGTCGTCGGCGGCGCCATCTTCGTGGAGCAGACGTTCTCCTACGAGGGCGTCGGCCTGCTGCTGTTCGAGTCGATCAACACCCGCGACTACCCGACCATCCAAGGAGTTCTGCTGGTGGTGACCATCACCGTCGTGCTCGCGAACCTGGCGGCCGACCTGATCAACGCCGCCCTCGACCCGCGGATCCGACTGGGCGAAGGAGGTGCGGCATGAGCGCCGAGGCACCGCCGACGGCTCCCGGGCCCGCCGTCCCGGCCCCCACCGAGGGCACGACCGCGGCGAAGGGCACCAATCCGCTGCGCCGTCTGTTCAGCGAACTCACCCGCAGCACCTCCGGCTTCGTCGGACTGTGCCTGGTGCTGCTGATCCTCGCGATCTCCCTGATCGGTCCTCTCGTCATGGGCACCTCCGTGCCGGGCGACGCGGCCCGCGCCTGGGAAGGCCCCAGCGCCCAGCACTGGCTGGGCCTGGAGGGCAACGGCAAGGACACCGTCCACCTCGTGATCATCGGCGGACGCACCGTGCTGATGGTCGGCTTCCTGGCCGCCGCCATCACCACCGTGATCGCCGTGGCCATCGGCTCCCTGGCCGGCTACTTCGGTGGCCGCTTCGACGCCGCCATGCTGCAGCTGACCGACATCGTCATGACGATTCCCCAGATCGTGCTGCTCGCGGTGGTCGGAGCGTTCTACAAGCTCGACTCGCCCCTCCTGCTGGGAGTCATCATCGGCGTGCTGACCTGGCCGGTGCTGATGCGGTCGATCCGCGCCCAGGTGCTCTCCCTCAAGGAGCGCGAGTTCGTCGAGGCCGCGCAGCTGCTGGACGTGGGATGGCTGCGCATCGTGTTCGGCGAGATCGTGCCCAACATGGCCAGCTACATCCTCATCAACTTCATCATCGCCGTGACCAACGCGATCTACGCGATGGTCGGCCTGTACCTGCTGGGCCTGGCCCCGCAGCGCGGGACCAACTGGGGAATCATGATCAACGACGCGTGGACCAAGGGCGCGATGTTCAACCCCGATGCGATGCCGTACATCGTCGCGCCGGTGACGATGATCGTCCTCCTCCAGCTCGGGCTGATCCTGCTGACCCGCACCTTGGAAGAGATCCTGAACCCACGACTGAGGGACCGCTGATGACTGCCTCCACGACGTCCGAGACCAGCCGGCCCGCCTCCACCGAGGACGCTCCCGTGCTGTCCGCGCGCGATCTCCAGGTCGCCTACCGCACCGGCAAGGACACCGCCGTGCGCGCCCTGCGCGGGGTGAGCTTCGACCTCTACCCGGAATCCTCGCTGGCGCTGGTCGGCGAATCCGGCTGCGGCAAGACCACCCTGGGGCTGGCTCTGCTGCGCCTGCTGCCCACCCTCGGCGAGATCACCGGCGGCACCGTGACCTACACCGGGGATGACGGCGTCCGGCAGGACGTCACCGCCATGTCGACCTCCCAGCTGCGCCGCTGGCGGTGGTCGGAGGCGGCCATGGTGTTCCAGGGCGCGCAGAACGCCTTCAACCCTGTGCTGACCATCGGACAGCAGATGGCCGACACCCTCATCGACCATGCCCACGGTCGCATCTCGCGGCGCGAGATCATCGAACGCTCCAGCGAGGCACTGCGCTCGGTGCGGCTGGAGCCGAAACGGGTCCTCGGCAGCTATCCGCACGAGATGTCGGGCGGGATGAAGCAGCGTGCGCTGATCGCGACCGGTCTGCTGCTGCGCCCGCGGCTGCTGGTGCTGGACGAACCGACCACGGCACTGGACATCCTCACCCAGCGCACCGTGATCGACCTGCTCGCGGAGCTGCGCGAGGAGTTCAAGTTCGCGATGATCTTCATCTCCCACGATCTCGCACTCGCCGCGGAGCTCGCGGATCGGGTGATCACGATGTACGCCGGCAAGGTCATCGAGACCGGCTCCACCCGGGACATCTTCTCGGCGCCCAAGCACCCGTACACCTCGAAGCTCATCAACGCAGTCCCGCCCGTCGTCGGCGACCTGCCGGAGCTGGCCTCCATCCCCGGCGCTCCGCCGTCCCTGGCCACACTGCCACCCGGCTGCGCCTTCGCGCCCCGGTGCGAACTGGCCACCGACGAGTGCCTGCCGGTCGAGCCCGAGCTGATCACCCTGACCCAGCGCCCCCGCGACATGACCCACGCGGCGGCCTGCATCCACCACGACCAGGTCAACCACGAACGGAAGGTGATCGCCCGTGCTTGAGGCCGCCCACGACCCGGCGACGAGCCACGATGCGCCGTCGCCCTCCACACCGCTGATCGAGTTGGACCACGCCTCCCAGGTCTTCCACGTCAAAGGCAAGGATCTGCCCGCCGTCTCGGACGTCTCCCTCAGCGTCGGTTCCGGCGAGGTGCTGTGCCTGGTGGGCGAATCCGGCAGCGGCAAGACGACCACTGCCCGCCTGGCCGCGGGCCTCGCCTCTCCGACCTCCGGCTCGGTGCGCTTCGAGGGCAAGGACCTGGCCGAGATGACCCGCGCCGAACGCCGTGAGTACCGGCGTGCGGTCCAGTACATCCACCAGGATCCCTACGCCTCGCTGAACCCGATCCGTTCCATCCGCAGCACCCTTGCGGTCCCGCTGCGGCGCCACGGCCTGGCCCGCAGCGCCGCCGAGGTCGACCAGCAGGTGGACGAGCTGCTCACGCGGGTCGACCTCACCCCACCGGAGAGCTACCGCGCGAAGTTCCCCCACCAGATGTCCGGCGGGCAGCGCCAGCGCGTCTCCGTCGCTCGCGGACTCACCCTCTCGCCGCGACTGCTGATCGCCGACGAGTCCACCTCGATGCTCGACGTCTCCATCCGGGTGAGCCTGCTGAACATGCTCACCCGCCTGCGGAAGGAGGAGGGCGTCGGCTTCATCTACATCACCCACGACCTGGCCCTGGCGAAGTACTTCGCCTGGGAGGGGCGCACCGCGGTGATGTACCTCGGCAAGATCGTCGAGGCCGGCCCGACCCCGCAGGTGATCAACAATCCTCAGCATCCCTACACCCGGGCGCTGCTCGAGGCCGTCCCCGAGCCGGACCCGGAGCTGAGCAAGCAGAAGAAGGCCGGGGGAGGGCTGCTCAGCGCCGACCTCCCGAGCCTGTCCGACCTGCCCAGCGGGTGCACCTTCCACCCTCGCTGCCCGCTGGCCGAGGACCGCTGCCGGGAGATCCGCCCGGTGCTGCTGCCCTCGCCGCAGGCCCCTGCGCAGGACGTCGCCTGCACCGTGCTCACCGACCCGGCCGGGGCAGCTGATCCGGCTAGTCCGACGCCGGGGCCCCGCGCCCCGGCACCCACCGGCGGGGGAGGTGCCTCGCCATGATCGACACCGCGGCCCGAGCCCTGCTGTCCCTGGGCTGCTTCGTGGCCGTCGGCTCGGCCCTCATGATCCCCGGTACCAGCGCCGGGACCGCCGAACGGATCGTCAGCATCATCGCGCTCCTGCTCGGCATCGGCATCGTCATCGCCTCGGTGGCGGCGCAGCGCATCAGCACCCGACGACGACATCGCGAGGACGCGATGTCCGACCCCACCGACGACTCCGTCGTCACACACAAGGAGGAGACATGAGCACTACCTGGAGCAGGCGTGATGTCCTGAAGGCGGTCGGCCTGACCTCGGTCGCCGGAGCCGGGGTCGCCGCGTGCGCGCCGGCCGAGCCCGAGGGCGGTGGTGAGGGCGGCAGCGGCGGCGGGGCGTTCCACGGCGCGTGGCCGTACAAGCAGCCTCCCGAGGGGCACTTCAACTTCGCCGGCATCCCGTACGCGGCCGTGCCCACCTCCATCCTCGGGGACGGGCTCTACCGGGACCTGCTGGTCCCGCCGCCCGCACTGTGGCTGTGGGACGAAGAGAAGTGGGAATACCTGATCGCGGACTCCCACACCCTCGACACCGATGCCGGAACCCTGACCGTGACGCTCAAGGACGGACTGACCTGGAGCGACGGCGAGCCGTTGACCTCCCAGGACTACCTCACCACGTTCTACGTCCAGTTCATCCAGCGCTCCCCGGCCTGGGACTTCATCAAGGGCATGGAAGCGCCGGACGACACCACGTTCGTGGTCAACTTCGAGAACCCGCCGGCGGTGCTCGAGCGCTACATCCTCAAGAGCAACATCCTCTCGACCGCGCAGTACGGCGAGTGGGCCGATCGCGCCAAGGCGATCGTCGATGCCGGCGGCACGATGGACGAGGGCGACGGCGAGGCCCTGGGCACCGAGTTCCAGAGCTTCAAGCCCGAGAACGTGATCGTCTCGGGCCCGTACGACTTCGACTACGACACCATCACCAACACCCAGCTCACCCTGGTGCGCAACGACTCCGGGTACGGCGCGGACAAGGTCACCTTCGACAACATCGTGATCTACAACGGGGAGACCACCGAGATCACCTCGCTGGTCCAGTCCGGGGACATCGATTACGCCACCCACGGGTTCGCCCCTGCCTCGGAGGAGCCCTTCGAAGCCGCCGGGTACACGATCCTGCGGCCCCCGGTGTATTCCGGCCCGGCCCTGTACCTCAACCAGGATCAGTTCCCGGAGTTCGCCGACGTGCGCACCCGCCGCGCCTTCGCCTATCTCATCGACCGGGAGGTCAACGGTCAGGTCGCCCTGGCCGATTCCGGCAAGGCCGTGGTCAACATGGTCGGTTTCTCCGACAACTTCGTGGAGCAGTGGCTGACCGAGGACGTCAAGGGCAAGCTCGATACGTACGAGCAGGACCTGGACAAGGCCACCGCGCTGCTCGAGGAGGCCGGCTGGACCAAGGAGGGCGATGCATGGATGACGCCCGAGGGCAACCCTGCCCAGTACGAGATCCAGTTCCCCCAGACGTACGCGGACTGGTCCGCCTCGGGAACCAACATCGCCGAGCAGCTCACGGAGTTCGGCATCCAGGTGACCGCTCGCGGGTTGGACGACAAGCAGGCGCCCATCGACATCGACAAGGGCGACTTCCAGATGGCCATCCAGGCCTGGGGCTCCTCCACGCACCCCCATCCCTACTTCTCGTACGTGACGGACCTGTTCCTGCACAACATCCCGATCGCCAAGAACCAGGGCGGCAAGGGGTACGCGTTCCCGCTGCAGGACGTCGAGACGTCCGCGGGCACCGTCGACCTGGAGGCCCTGGTGACCACCTCGGGCGAGGGCCTGGACGTGGAGGAGCAGAAGCAGAACGTCTCCACCGTGGCGCTCGCGTTCAACGAGCTGCTGCCGATCATCCCGATCTTCGAGCGGTACGGGAACAACCCGGCCCTGGAGGGCGTGCGCGTCCAGGGCTTCCCGGCGACGGACGATCCGATCCTGGCCAACGCCCCGTATGCGGACAACTTCGTGGTGCTGGAGATGTTCCGCGGCACGATCGAGCCGGTCGCGGAGTGACCGGACGAGGGTGACCGCACGAGGTGATCGCGCGAGGGTGACTGAACGAGCGTGATCGCGCCGTGGATGGTCCGCTCCGGGCGCCCCTGAGCGGTAGGGCGCGCGCAAGATCCGTGACCTGGTTGAAATGTCTCGCTCATTTCCACCAGGTCGCGGATCTCGGCGCATGACGCGGGCGCCGGCGCAGGGCGCGCGGAGGTCGGCGCGCGAAGGTCGGTGCGTGACGGGCGGCGCCGACGCAGGGCGCCGAGGAAGGGCGCGTGACGGAGGTCAGTGCTGCGGCTGCATGTTCTCGAGCGTGCTGAGGATGTCGTCGGCGATCTCCGAGGTCGAGCGCTTGCCGAACAGGGATTCCTCGGCGAGATTGGCGTACTCGTCGCCGAAGCCCACACCGGTTGCGGGAGTCACCGCAGGAGGCTTGACCACCTCTTCCTGCATCTTCTGAGCGAAGTCGAGAGAGACCAGCTCGTTCTCGCTCAGCAGGGGCCGCACCGTCTCCTGCAGCTCCGGGAAGGCCGGGATCCCGCGCTCGATCTTCAGGACCTCGGCCGCCGCGTCATCGGCGAGCAGGAAGCTGGTCAGGTCGGCCGCCTGCGCGGTGTCCCCGGTGGACTTGCCGATGGACCAGTACATCGATGCCTTGTTGACCATGCGGGATTCTCCGCTGGTGCGGGCCGGCATGCGCAGCAGCTGCAGCGGGGAGCCGGAGGACTCCTGGAACGTGAGGATCTGCGAGCTCGGAACCTGCATGAAGGCGCAGCGGTTGGTCGCGAAGCGTCCCTGCTCGAGGCTTGCGGAGTCGTCCTCCATCTGCGCTGAGGCGCCTGGCGCGGCGCTGGTGGTAGCCAGACTGCGGCTGAACTCGAGCAGGTCGACGATCGTGTCCTTGGTGACCAGCTCCTCGTCCTCGCGCGGGAACAGCTGCTGGTTGTCGGACTGGCGGGCCCAGGCGGCGAGGTCGGCGGAGCCGAGCCCGAAGGAGCTGGTGCCGAACACGTCCTCGCCGGTGGACTTCCCCCACTCCGAGATCTGCTGGCACAGCTCGAGGAAGTCGTCCCAGGTCCACGTGGTGTCGTCCGGGGCGTCGATGCCGGCCTGCTCGAGCACGGTCGGGTTCATGCCGGTGGCGAAGAGGTTGAAGCCGTTCGGTGCGCCCACCAGAGTGCCATCGGCCAGGCGGCCCGTCTCCAGGATGGCGTCGTCCATCGCGGAGAGATCCAGGGAGTCCGAGACGGTCTCGAGATCGAGCAACGAACCCTCGGTGCCGTAGGAGTCGATGTAGGCCTCATCCATCTGCACCACGTCGGGCATCGTGCCGCCGGCGGTCTGGGTGGCCAGTTTGTCCCAGTAGCTCGACCACTCGCTGTACTCCGGCGAGACTTCCACCTCCGTGTTCTCGGCGGTGTACATGTCCAGCACCTCGCGGGTGAGGTCGTTGCGAAGGTCGCCACCCCACCAGTAGATCCGCATCCCGTTCGCGGAGGACCCGGCGTTGGGGCCGCAGGCGGCGAGGGCGGGCGCCGCGCCGGCAGCAGCCAGCAGGGCCAGGGTGTGGCGTCGGGTGAGCATGTCGTTCTCCTGCACATCGATGGGTCGGAGTGACCCGGCAGGAGACGACGTGAGCAGCTTCGCCCACGGGCCCCGCGGGGCCTGTCCTGCCGAGAACGCATGATGCTTCCTGATCGCCCCACGCGGATCAAACGCTTTCCGAGTGTTGCTGCGACGCGCGCGCGTCACGCCAGGGTGCGGGGCTCCCCGGTGCCGGTGATCTGCCGGGCGGTGCCGTCGGGCAGCTCGACCTGCGCGTCGATGCCGGCGGGCACGGTCGCCGTGCAGGTGAAGCCGCCCTCCGCCGTGGACCATTCGACCTCGATCCGGCCGACGGCGGAGTCGTAGGCGCCCTTCGCCCAGTCGATGCCGGGCCCCGGTGTGGGCTTCAGCAGGATCGTGCGGTATCCGGGCTCGGCCGGCCGGATACCGAGGACGACCTGATAGATCCAGTCGGCGACCGCGCCCAGGGCATAGTGGTTGAAGCTGGTCATCTCGCCGGGATTGATGGAGCCGTCCGGCAGCATCGAATCCCAGCGCTCCCAGATCGTGGTGGCGCCCATCGAGACCGGATACAGCCAGGAAGGGTTCTCCTCCTCGAGCAGCAGCCGGTACGCGTCCTCGACATGCCCGGTCTCGGAGAGTGCCCAGGTCACGAACGGGGTGCCGGCGAAGCCGGTGGAGACCTTGTAGCCGGCCTCGCGCACCAGCTCGGCGAGCCGCTGACCGGCTGCGGCTCGGGTGGGTTCGTCGAGCAGGTCGAAGACGATGGCCAGCGAATACACGGTCGCGCAGTCGGAGCGGATGCGACCGTCGGCCTCGACGTAGGCGTCGGTGAACGCGGAGAGCGTGCTCTCTGCGAGGTCCTGCCAGCGCCGGGCATCATCGTCCTCGCCGAGCAGCCGTGCGGTCTCCGCCGCGAAACGGGCCGAGCGCACGAGGCAGGCGGTGGCGACCACGCCCTTGTCGGCCTTCGCATCGGCCGGCGCGTCCGGCGGGGCATCGGGATCGAGCCAGTCACCGAACTGGAAGCCGGTGTCCCACAGGCCGCTGGGGGAGAGGGCGCGCTCGACGGACTCGAGATGCAGCACCATGCCGGGGTAGTGCTCGCGCAGCCGGTCGAGATCTCCGTAGGCGTTCCACAGCGCCTGCGGGACCCAGACGGCGGCATCGCCCCAGATGGCCGTGGGAACTTCCCGCGGCTCACCCTCGGCGAAGGGGTCCTTGCCACCCTTGCGGAGCTTGAGGATGTCAGGGACGACGAACGGGACGAAGTTCAGCGGAGGAAGGTCGGTCTCCGCACGCACGTCCAGCAACCAGTTGTGCAGGAAGTCGGAGACATCGAACTGGTAGGCAGCCGTCGCCGCGTAGGCGGCGATGTCACCGGTCCAGCCCAGGCGCTCATCGCGCTGTGGGCAGTCGGTGGGAACGGCCAGGAAGTTTCCGCGCTGGCTCCAGACGGAGTTGTGCACCAGCTGGTTCACGCCGGCGTGCGAGCACTCGAACCACCCGGTGCGGGGTATATCGGAGTGGACCACGACGGCTTCGACGTCCTCCGGGCGCAAGTCGCCGGGCCAGCCGGTGATCTCCGCGTAGCGGAATCCGTGGAATGTGAAGGTCGGCTCGAACGACTCCCCGTCCGGGTCACCGGAGAGGATGACGCGATCGGTCGCAGCGGCAGTGCGCAGCGGCCGCACCCCGAGTTCATCATTTTCCAGAACTTCGGCGTGACGCATGGTGATCTCGGTGCCGGAGGGCCCGGTCACGGTGAAGCGGAGCCATCCGACCAGGTTCTGGCCGAAGTCGAGGAGCGTCTTGCCCGAGGGGGACGTCCAGATCTTCTCCGGCGCTCGGGCCTCGTGCCGGACGATCAACGGCGATTGCTGTTCGATCAGGGTGGAACGGTCGAGTTCAGCGATTCGTACCGGGGTCGGTTCGCCTGCGTGAAAACGGCGGTCCTCGTACTGCCCGTCGTAGATCGTGGCGAATTCGATCGTGGAACCTGTCGCCGTCCACGTCTCGTCGGTTCTGATCTCCTGTGTGCTGCCGTCAGTGAAGGTGACGACCAGGGCACCGAGGAACGCGTTCTCGGTGCCATAGTTCGCTGCGGCGTCCCCGAATCCGAAGTCACCGTTCCACCAGCCGCGAGCGAGCAGCGTGGAGACGTGCACATCGGCGGAACCGCCACGGATCAGCTCCGTGACATCGAAGCGCTGCACCTGGAGTCGTGATTCGTAGACGGTCCATCCGGGGTTCAGCACGGAGTTTGTGACAGGGGTGCCGTTAATCGCGACCTCGTAGACACCCTGCGCCGTCGCAAGCAGCTCGGCCATGGCGACCGACGACGCTGCGTTCGTCAGCCGTGCCGTGGTGGCCAGTCGCGGGACGCGCCCGGTGGGCGCTGACGCGGCGATGGGCTGTGACCGGTCGAGGGTCGTCAGCGGTGCGGAGGACAGCGGTGTCATGGTTTCCCCTTCATACGGGTGCGGATACTTCGTCCGGGTGCGGACAGTGTGTACGGGGCACGAGTTCGGGATGCTTCTATCCCCGTGCTGCGGCCGGTCGAGCGGCGACTCTGCGCGTCGTAGCGGCCGAGTGGGGCTGCGGCGAGTCGTCCCATGATGAAACGACTCAATCAACCTAGCACTCCTCGGGTCGGCGTACAAGGCTCAGTTGCTCGCCACAGGTGGGCGCGCCTCGCGTCCCGCCGACAAATGGCGGGAGTGTCACCGCGTACGGGCGAGATGACCAGAGGCGCAGAGCTTTTCGCTGGTCAGCGCATCTCAGGAAAGCTCGACATCTCCACGAGAGACCCCGAGAAACGGGCAAGCGCTTGCTTCGGCGATCGGAACGGAGCCCCCATGGCGCGCGACGTCACGACGTGATCTCGGGCCATTGACACGCGGCGTGGGCCCCTCTATCGTGTCCGACACTTGGAGCGTTTCAATCGCTCACGGGTGCTCCACTGACCACGGTGGAGGTGAGTTACATACAACGAGGTAGGTGTAACCCCCATGGCAATTACACGACGTACTTTTCTCGCAGGGACCGGAGCGGCCACTTCCGTCATCGCGGTGACGGGGTGCGGAAGCGGTGGAGGAGACGGCGGAACAGTGACGTTCCTCGTCGACAACAACCCGAACAACATCGCTGCGGCGGAGTCGCTCGTCGCGGCCTTCAATGATTCGCAGACGGACTACGAGTTCACTGTGGAGACTCGTCCGGGCGGGACGGAGGGTGACAATCTGGTCAAGACCCGGTTGAGCACGCAGGACATGCCGGATGCGTTCTCGTACAACTCCGGCTCGTTGTTCCAGGCGATCCGGCCGACACAGAATCTCCTCGATCTCTCGGACCAGTCCTGGGTAGGGCGACTCGCGGAGAGCTATCCGGCTGCGGTGACCGCCGAGGACAAGGTGTACGGCGCTCCGCACGGCGGGTCGAACTCCGGTGGCATCTGGTACCACAAGCCCACCTACGAGGAGCTGGCCCTCGAGGTGCCGCTCACCTGGGATGACTTCATTGCGAACGCCGAGGCGGCCAAATCGGCGGGAAAGCACGGCGTGATCCAGAGCTATGGGGAGACGTACACGTCGCAGTTCCTGGTGCTGGCGGACTATCATAATGTTGCCGCGGTCAATCCGGACTTCGCTGATCAGTACACCGCCAACGAGGTAGGCTTCGCCGACGATCCGACGGCTTTCAAGGCCTTCGAGCATGTCGAGCAGGTGACCCAAGAGGGCTTGGTGAATGAAGATTATGTCTCCGCCACCCTCGAGCAGGCTCTGGCGTACCTGGCGACAGGCGAAGGAGTGCACTATCCATTCTTCGCGAGCGGCATCTCTGAGATCGAGGCCAATCATCCGGACCACATAGAGGACGTCGGCTTTTTCGCGCTTCCGGGCGATGACGCCGAGAAGAATGGTCTGACCGTGTGGTTGCCGAACGGTCTCTATGTCCCGGCCTTCGCGGAGAATCCGGATGCCGCAAAGGCGTTCATCGAGTTCGCGACCACCGCCGAGGGCCTCGCCGCCATGGCGGAGGGAGCCCAGCCGACGGGTCCGTACATGGTCGACGACGTGCCGTTGCCCGATGACGTGCCGTCGGCGATCGCCGATCTCCAGACGTATTTCGATACAGAGGGGGCGACCACCCCTGCCTTGGAGTTCGTCTCGCCGATCAAGGGCCCGAATCTGGAGAATATCCTTATCGAACTCGGCACCGGCTCCATCGATGCAAAGACCGCGGCCCAGCGATACGACGACGATGTGGAGAAGCAGGCCCAGCAGCTCGGACTCGAAGGGTGGTGAGCACGTGGCTGTCGCAGCACTTCGAAGCCCCACGGACGGTGTCTCGCAGGAGCGTGTCGGGAGGAGGAAAAGCAATTACCTCGCTGCCGCGTACCCCTTGTGGTATTACCTGCCGGCTGGCCTACTATTCTTGGTGTTCTTCGTCGTCCCCACCCTCGCGTCTTTCTTTTTCAGTCTGACGAGATGGACTCTCTTCGACTGGGAGTTCATTGGCTTCGAGAACTTTCGGCAGTTCCTGTCCGAACCCCAGCTCATCGGATCTCTGCGGAACACGGTGGTCTTCGCCTTTGTGACGAGTGGTGCCAAGGTGGTGCTCGGGATGGCTCTCGGGCTGCTTCTCACCTCGCAGATTCGCGCACGGGGGTTGCTGCGTTCCATGGTGTTCTTCCCGGTTCTGGTCTCGACCATCGGGGTCGGGGTCATGTTCACCACGATGATGCATCCCAGCGATGGGCTCATAAATTCCGCGCTGAGCCTGATCGGGGTCGAAGGCCCCAAGTGGCTGGCAAACCCCCAGCTTGCATTGATCTCCGTCGCGCTGGTGGATATCTGGAAAGGAGTCGGCCTCGCCACTGTCATCTATATGGCAGGTGTGGTGGCTGTTCCCACGGAATACTATGAGGCTGCTAAAGTCGATGGTTCGGGTTCGTGGACCGCCTTCCGTTACGTCACGCTGCCGTTGATTCGTCCGGCAACGTTCACCGTCATCACGCTGTCTCTAATCGGCGGGCTTCGCAGCTTCGATCTCATCTGGGCGATGACTGGCGGCGGGCCGGGGTTCGCCTCCGATGTGATCGCCTCGGTGATCTACAAGCAGTACCAGGCGGGTTTCTACGGTCTGTCGACTGCAGGCAACGTCATCCTGTTCCTCGTGGTCATGGTGATCGTGCTTCCACTCAACCACTTCATGCGGAAGGCGGAGATCGACCAATGAGAACCCGTGTCCGAATCAACGTGGTCAGTGCGCTCACACTCGTTCTATTCGTGCTTGTGTTCGTGGTCCCATTCGCCTTGGTGGTAAATAACGCCGTGAAGGACCGGCAAGAGTCCTCCCGACTGGATCTGTCCATGCCGACATCGTTCCACTTCGTGGAGAATCTGCGCGAAGTGTTCCAGGCACGTGACTACATGCTTGTGACGGCCATGGTGAACAGCACGATTCTGACGGTCACGAGCGTGGCAGGCATGGTGGTCGTGGCAGCAATGGTCGGGTTCGTGCTGCAGCGACGTCGGAGCCGGCTCAATGGCGTGGTGAACGCCGCTGTTCTGATGGGGCTCATCGTGCCGCCCGCGGTGGTTCCTACTATCTGGGTGCTGCAGTCGATCGGGTTGTTCAAGACGTTGCCGGGCCTTATCCTGGTCGAGATCACCTTTGGCATATCGTTCTGCGTGCTCCTGTTCCGCGCTTTCATGTCCACGGTCCCGAGGGAGCTCGACGAGGCCGCGATCATCGATGGCTGCGGCCCTCTCAGGCTCTTCTTCAGGGTCATTCTCCCTCTTCTCAAGCCGACCGTCGTCACGGTGATAGTCGTGCAGTCGGTCGCGGTATTCAATGATTTCGTGCATCCCCTTTATTTCCTCCCGGGCGAAGAGAATGCAACGGTGCAGCTAACCCTGTACAACTTCATGAGCCAATACTCTACGCAATGGAATCTGCTCTTCATGAATATTTTGCTCATCACGATTCCGCCGTTAATCGTGTTTCTGTTCTTCAATCGACAGATTGTTGCAGGGATGACGTCCGGGGCCGTGAAGGGGTGACGTCCGCACTGCTCGACGCTCCGAGCCTCCGCGGCTTGCCTCGAGGCAGGTCGTCTTGAGACCTGGGCCGAGCTTCCGTACCCCCCATGATCGAGGGAGAGCATCCATGCCCACCCGCCGTACTGCGCTTGACCCGACCTCGCTCGCCGGCCTCGCATCCTGCGGTGCGAACGCCGCGGACGCGGGAGCAGGCGGCTCCGACGAGGGTGGCCTGCGTTTCGCCTGGTGGGGCAACACCGAGCGCGACGAGTTCGCCAAGCAGGCGATCCAGGCGTACACCGAGGTCGCGCCCGAGGTGAGCGTCCCGCGTGCGCGGTCGGTGACTTGATCTCCCGTTACATGGAAGACGTGCTGTTCAGGCGCGAGCCCACCGCCGCGGTGCAGGCAGTGGCCTACGAAGCACCGGCACTGCTTGAGTGATCGCAGCGCGGTAAGGTCGCGGAGTCGCTGGTCTGTGAGGTGAGGAGTGTGGGGGAATGGTCGGTAGTCGTCCGGTCAGCATGAAGGACGTCGCCCGACACGCGAACGTCTCGGTGGGAACGGTGTCCAATGTCCTCAATCGCCCGGACATCGTCTCCCCGGACCGCCGGGAGCGCGTAGAACAGGCAATCAGTGAGCTCGGATACGTCCGCAACGACGCCGCCCGTCAGCTCAAGCTTGGCCGCTCCCATACCGTCGGCGCCATCGTCCTGGACTCCGGCAACCCGTTCTACGCTCAGCTGGTGGGCGGTATCGAAGCGGCTGGTGAGAGCTCCTCTCTTGCGGTGATCTCCGGCAGCACGAACAACCGTGAGCAGCGCGAGAGGCTGTATCTCTCGCTGTTCGAGGAGCAGCGCGTGCGAGGCATCCTGCTCGCCTCCACCGGCGGCACACGGGACGTCATCGAGGGGATCCGGGGTCGCGGCACGCCCGTCGTGCTCGTCGAGAGTGAACGCGAGGCCGGGGGAGGGTCCTCACTGAGCGTCGACGACATCGCCGGCGGCGAGATCGCTGCACGCCATCTCCTCTCGCGAGGCCGGCGTCGGATCGCGGTGGTCAGTGCTCGTCAGGACCTGCGCCAGGTCGCGGATCGCCTCCGAGGTGCCCGCCGCGCCGCCGCCGACGCCGGGCTCGAGATCGAAGTGCTTGACGCGGAGGATCTCACCGTCCTCGCCGGTCGCCACGTCGGGGAGCGAATCGTCGGCCGCCCTCGGCCCGAACGGCCCGACGCGATCTTCTGCGTGAACGACCTGCTCGCCGTCGGCGTGCTGCAGGCCTTCGCGTTCCGCCATCAGGTCGCGGTGCCGGAGGAGATCGCGCTGGTGGGCTACGACGACATCGCCTTCGCAAGCAGCACCGTCGTGCCGCTGACCTCCGTCTCCCAGCCCTCGGACCTCATGGGGCGCACCGCACTCGCGCTGCTGGAGGAGGAGATCGCCAACCCCGAGTCTCCGCCGCGGCATGTCAGCTTCACGCCGGAGTTGGTCGAACGGGAGTCCACGGCAGTCTGAGCAGATCATCGCGAGAGCGGCTGGGACCGCGAGGTCGGCTCCCCCTCGCGGACCCAAAGGTGCCAGGGTACGACCGCGATTCCGTCGGCCCTCCGGTACGCCGTACGGCCCGTCGTGAGGAACGCAGCGCACTTCCGTACAGATTCGCAGACTTCTGCCGTACAACTTCGCAACGCTCTACCGTACAGATTCGCAGGCACTCACCGTACAGTTTCGAGGCGGTTCACCGTACAGGTTCGCAAAACTGTCCGGTCAGCGTCGCACCCGGTACGGAACCGACACCGCTCAGGACGGTGCGAATCTGCTCAGCTCGGCCCCGGCGCGAATGCGCGCGCGCATCGCCTCCGCGCTGTCCTCGATCGCGCCGAGAGCCGCCGCTTGGACGGCAATGTTCCCCAGGGCGGTGGCCTCCACGGGGCCGGCCACCACCTCGACGCCCAGGGCGTCGGCCGTCAGCTGATTCAGCAGGGCGCCCTGACTGCCGCCACCGACGACGTGGACTCTCGCCGGCGTCCCCGTCCCGGCCAGCTCACAGGCCGTGGTCACGGCGTCGCGGTAGGCGATGGCCAGGGAGTCGAGAAGGCAGCGCACGATCTCGGCACTCGTCCGCGGGACGTCGTGCTCGCCGTGTGCTGCCGGTCCCGGGCGTGCGGCCCGGGCCACCCGGTCGGCCATCGCCCCGGGCGGCAGGAACTGGGAATCGGTGGCGTCGATGACGAATCGTCCGCCGGGCTCGGCGGCGGCCGCCTCCAGAAGCTCCTCGAGCTCGGTCTGGCGGCCCTCCTCGGACCACTGGCGCATGCACTCCGAGACCAGCCACAGGCCCATGACGTTCTGCAGGAAGCGGGTCGTGCCGCCGACGCCGCCCTCGTTGGTGAAGCCGGCCCGTCGGGCGGCCTCGGTGGGGATCGGTTCGCGCAGCTCCAGCCCCACCAGAGACCAGGTGCCCGAGGAGATGTAGGCGATGGGGCCGTCGGTCGTGGACTCGACGCTCGTTGCGGAGGGAACCGCAAGCACCGCCGAGGCGGTGTCGTGCGAGCCGACGGCGGTCACCGCCACCCCGTCCAGACCCAGTTCGGCGGCTATTTCCTCCCGCACCTCCCCGATGCGCTCACCCGGCTCGATCAGCGGGGCGAAGATCGCAAGATCCACCCCGACCGCTGCCAACAGTTCGGGGGAGAAGGTGCGCCCGCGCACGTCGAACAGCCCCGTGGTGGAGGCGTTGGTGACCTCCGTGCGCCGCTGCCCCGTCAGCAGGAAGGCGAAGTAGTCCGGCAGCATCAGGGCGTGGGAGCCCTCGGGCAGGTCCCGCAGGCGCTCGTCGGCGGCGAACTGGTAGATCGTGTTGAACGGCTGCTGGGCGATGCCGGTGATCTCGAACTGCCGCTCGCGGCTGACGCGTTCGGCGACCTCGTCGGCCACCCCGTCGGTGCGGGAGTCGCGATAGGAGATCGCGTTCCCGATCCGGGACCCGTCGGGCCCGACGAGCACGTAGTCCACCGCCCAGGAGTCGATGCCGATCGAGGCCAGCTCCAGCCCGCGCTCGCGCGCGAGAGCGGCCGCCTCGCGCAGACCGCCCTGGATCTGGGCCCACAGCTCGTCGATGTCCCAGGTGAGGTGACCGTCCTGGTCACGCAGCTCGTGGGCGAAGCGCCGTGCCTCGGTCAGCTCGATGCCCGCGGCGGAGACCACGCCGAGCATCACCCGGGCGGACGTCGCGCCGAGATCGACCGCGGCGATCGCCACGGGTGGCACCGCCGCGGCCTGCGCGGAGCCCTGCACCTCCTCGTGCACCATGCCGTCCCGTCCCCTCAGCGCAGGAACGCTGCGGCGACGCCGGCGTCGACCGGGACGTGCAGGCCCGTGGTGTGCGAGAGATCCCCGGCCGTCAACGCGTACACGGCGTTCGCGACGTTCTCCGGCAGCACCTCCCGCTTCAGCAGGGTGCGCTGGGCATAGAACTCGCCGAGCTTCTCCTCCTCGACGCCGTAGACCTTCGCCCGCGAGGCGCCCCAGCCGCCGGCGAAGATGCCCGAGCCGCGCACCACGCCGTCGGGGTTGATGCCGTTGACGCGGATCTGGTCCCCGCCCAGCTCCGCGGCGAGCAGTCGCACCTGGTGCGCCTGATCGGCCTTGGTGGCGGAGTAGGCGATGTTGTTGGGCCCGGCGAACACGGAGTTCTTCGAGGAGATGTAGATGATGTCCCCGCCCATGGCCTGGTCGATCATCACCCTCGCGGTCTCGCGGGAGACCAGGAAGGAGCCGCGGGCCATCACGTCGTGCTGGAGGTCCCAGTCCTTCGCGGTGGTCTCCAGCAGCGGCTTGGACAGCGAGAGTCCGGCGTTGTTGACGATCAGGTCGAGCCCGCCGAAGGGCAGCACGGCCTCGCGGACCATCTCGACCACGGCCTGCTCATCGGAGACGTCGGCCTTCAGAGCCACCGCCACATCCGGCCCGCCGAGCTCCTCGGCGACCGCTTCGGCGTTCTCGAGGTTCAGATCGGCGATCACGACGCACGCGCCCTCGGCGACCAGCCGGGTGGCGGTGGCCTTGCCGATGCCGGAGCCGCCGCCGGTGACCAGGGCGACGCGGGTGGCCAGGGGCTTGGGCGTCGGACGGCGCTGCAGCTTCGCCTCCTCGAGAGCCCAGTACTCGATGCGGAACTTCTCGGACTCGTCGATGGGGGAGTAGGTCGAGATCGCCTCCGCCCCACGCATCACATTGATCGCATTGACGTAGAACTCGCCGGCCACGCGGGCGGTCTGCTTGTCCTTGCCGAAGGAGAACATGCCCACCCCGGGGACCAGCACGATCGCCGGGTCCGCGCCGCGCATGGCGGGGGAGTCCGCGTCGGCGTGGCGCTGGTAGTAGTCGGTGTAGTCGGCGCGGTAGGCCTCGTGCAGTTCCCGCAGCCGGGCGACGGCGTCCTCGATCGGGGCATCGGCCGGGAGGTCCAGGACCAGGGGCTTGACCTTGGTGCGCAGGAAGTGGTCGGGGCAGGAGGTGCCCAGCTCCGCCAGCGGCGCCAGTTTCTCGCTTGCCAGGAACTCGTGGACGGAGTCGGTGTCCGTCCAGTGCCCGACCATGGGAGCGTCCGTCGAGGCCAGCCCGCGGACGACGGGGAACAGAGCCGAGGCCTTCGCCCGACGCTCGGCCTCGGGCAGAGCCGCCCGGGCGGGGTCGTGGGCGCCGAACGGCTCTGCGGCGCCGGTGGCCTCGATGAACTCGGTGGCCTCGCGGATGATCCGCAGCGAGTTCTGCTGAGCCTGCTCGGACGTCTCGCCCCAGGCGGTGATGCCGTGACCTCCCAGGATGCAGCCGATCGCCTGCGGGTTCTGCCTCTTGATCGCGGCGATGTCCAGGCCCAGCTGGAAACCGGGGCGGCGCCAGGGCACCCACACCACGGCCTCGCCGAAGCACTCGCGGGTCAGTCTCTCCCCGTCGGCCGCCGTCGCCAGGGCGATCCCGGCATCGGGGTGGAGATGATCGACATGGGGCGCGTCGACCAGGGCGTGCATCGCGGTGTCGATCGACGGGGCGGCACCGCCCTTGCCGTGCAGGCAGTAGTCGAAGGCCGCGACCATCTCGTCCTCGCGCTCCACGCCCGGGTACACGTCCTGCAGGGCCCGCACGCGGTCCAGTCGCAGCACCGCCAGGCCCTTCTCGGTCAGGGTGCCGAGATCGCCGCCGGAGCCCTTGACCCACAGCAGCTCGATCTCCTCGGCGGTGACGGGGTCGACGTCGGTGCCCTTGGCCGAGGTGTTGCCACCGGCGTAGTTGGTGTTGCGCGGATCCGCGCCCAGCTCGTTCGAGCGGGCGATCAGGGCGCCGACGGTCTCGGTGGCCGTGCCACCGGCGGTACGGCCCGTGCCGCCCGCGGCGCCGGCAGTGGTGCTGTGCTCGTTCATACTCAGGCTCCCCATCCCATCTGGTTCCCGCCGACGCGCTCGGCGGCGACCTTCTCCTCGTAGCCGCTGGAGCGGAACGCGGTGAACGGGTCCGTCGGCAGTCCCTGCTCCTCGCGCAGCGCCGCCAGCGCCGGGCGCACATCGGTCCAGAACGCGTCCATCAGGATCCCGTGCGCCTCGAGCACGTCGTGGCGCTGCTGCGCGTCATCGAGCGTCTCGCGATCCACCAGCAGCGCCTTGGCCAGGGTCTCCTGCACGTTCAGGACGGAGCGGATCTGGCCCTGGATCTTCGACTCCAGGTTGTGGCACTGGTCCAGCATGAAGTTCACGCCCGATGCGGGTCGGTGGGCATCCTGCTGGACGATCTCGAACAGGATCCGGAACAGCTGGAACGGGTCCGCGGAGCCGACGATGAGGTCGTCGTCGGCGTAGTTGCGCGAGTTGAAGTCGAAGGCGCCCAGCCGGTTCTGGCGCAGCAGCTGGGCGACGATGAACTCGATGTTGGTGCCGGGGGCGTGGTGGCCGGTATCGAGCACCACCATGGCCTGCTCGCCGAGGGCGAGGCAGTGCAGCAGGCTGGTGCCCCAGTCAGGAACGTCCGTGTGGTAGAAGGCCGGCTCGAAGAACTTGTACTCGAGCACCATGCGCTCGCCGTCGTGGAGAGCCGCGTAGATCTCCCTCAGGGACTCGGCGAGGTGGTCCTGGCGGCGGCGGATCGAGTCCTGACCGGCGTAGTTGGTGCCGTCGGCCAGCCAGATCTTCAGCTCGTGCGACCCGGTGGCGCGCATGACCTCGAGGCATTCGAGATGATGATCGATCGCGCGGCGTCGCACGGCGGCATCGGTGTGGGTGAGCGAGCCGAACTTGTACTCGTCGTCCTGGAAGGTGTTGGAGTTGATCATCCCGATCCGCACGCCCTGCTCCTCGGCGAAGGAACGCAGCGCTGCGAAGTCCTCCACCTTGTCCCAGGGGTAGTGCAGGGAGACCCGCGGTGCGGCACCGGTGTACGCATGGGTCTGGGCGGCGTCGGCGATCTTCTCGAACGGGTCCCGGGGAGTGCCCGGAGTGCCGAACACCTTGAAACGGGTTCCGGAGTTGCCGTAGCCCCAGCTGGGCACCTCGATGGTGAATTCGCGCAGGTCGCGCGCGACGTTCTCGGGTAAGGCGGGCAGGGGAGCGGGGGCCATGAGGAGCTCCTTCGTGGTCGGGCTTCGTGGGTCGTCGACGCTGACGGGCCGGATCCTGTGCGTCCGGAGACGTCGTGCCGAGCAGGGTGACTGCACGGTATCCGTCGCCCGGCGCGGGTTGAAACGACTCAACAACCGTAGCACGGGGGTCTCGGAATGCGCCAGAGCGCGGACGCTGCCGAGATCACGCGGCGTGGGCCGAGAACTGCAGCTCCAGTTCGCTCTCCTCGGGGCCGGGCTCCTCATCGCTCACGGGTTCGACCAGCACCTGCACCGTGATCCCCAGCTCCGTCGTGGTCCCTGGGGGAACCGGTCCGGAGATCACCGTCCACGTCCCCGGCGGTGACAGCGTCAGCGCGTTGGTCGCCTCCGCCGTGGGAAACATGGCGGCGGGCTCAGCGTCGTCCGCCGAGACCACGGGAGTCAGCTCCGCAGAGTTCTGCACGCTCGCTCTCTGCTGCTCCTCTGCCGGCGTCGTGAACTCGATGACCGCGGGGATCTCGAGGTCCAGTGTGCTGACCTGCCAGACCTGTCCCTCCGGCGCCCACCCGAGGCCACCCACCCAGGGCAGTTCGTCGGGGCCGGCGAGGGTGCACGACGTCGGATCGCCGTGGGAGGCCCACCCCGACGGCAGGACCTCCGCGTCGCACTCCCCGGACGGAGTGGATCCGGAGGTGGGGAGGGCGGCGAACGTGCCGGCGTCGGTGACACCGTCCGGTGTGATGACCTGATCCTCTCCATCGAAGCTGACGGTCATCACCGGTTCCACCGGCCCGCGGTCCACGGCCAGGAGGAATCCGACCCTGGTCAGCTGCATCCGTCCGTCGTCCCAGAACAGATCGGCGATCTCCGGCCCGAGATCATAGGCCTGGTCACCGACGGCCACGGTGACCTGCGGCGGGGGCATCTGCGAGTCCGGCAGGCGCATCGCACGGAGTCCGTCGGGCACGACGGTCTCCAGTTCGACCGGCAGGTAATGGCCGCCGCGCGGGGCCTTGGGGAAGGGGGCCTCGTCCATGGTCAGGACCGGCGTCTCGCGGGTCGGTTCGCCGAACCGCACCGTGAGCCCGCCGGTGGGGTAGACGACGTCGATGGGGTCGCCGAGTTCCTCGTCCAGCGAGAGGCCGCGGACGATGATCTCGCCCGGCTCGCTGCGCGGAGCGGTGTCCCAGGGGCGCGCCACCCCGGTCCACACGCCGGCGACCACGAGCAGCACGGCGAGGGTCAGGCCGCCGGCGAGGCGGACCGGCCGCGACGAGCGGGACGACGTGGCGGCATCGATCTCGGATGTCGCCGCAGCGGTGTCCTCGCGCGCATTCTGCTCGTCATCGCTCATCCAGTCATTCTGTGGTGCTGAGGAGTTCTCGGCCATGGGGAGAAGTCCCCTCACCCGTCAGGGCGGCGATCCGGTGGGAGGCGGAGGACCCTCGAAGGGTGGCGAATCCGCGTGTACTCTCGGCCTCACAGCGCACCGACGGCTCGTGAGCCCGACGCTCGCGATCGGTGCACGGGGAGAGGCGGCGGGGCCATGTCAGATCGCACTGCTGTGCCGGTGATCAGCGTGATCATCCCGGTGTTCAACGGGGAGGCGACGATAGATGCGCAGCTCGATGCGCTCGCCGCCCAGCCCTTCGACCTGCCCTGGGAATTGCTGATCGCCGACAACGGGTCCCGCGACCGGACGCGGGAAGTGGTGCTCGCGCGGCGCGCGAGGTTCCCGGCGCCGCTGCGGGTTCTCGACGCCGGGGCGCGGAAGGGGGTCGCCCACCCGCGCAACGCCGGCGTGCTCGCCGCCCGTGGCGCAGCGGTCGCGTTCTGCGATGCCGATGACGTGGTCGGGCCCAACTGGCTGGCCGGGGCCCACCGCGGGCTGCAGGAGCACGACGTGGTCGGCGGGCCGATCCGACGACTCACCGAACCCTTCGACCCGGACTCCGAACTGCTCGGATTCGACTCCGTCTCCGACGGGGAGATGGTGGGCAGCAACATCGCGATCCGGCGCGACATCTACCTGGCGGCCGGTGGGTTCGAGGAGGCCTGGCGCCGTTACGGACGCGAGGACTACGAGTTCGGAGTGCGGCTGCGCTCCCACGGTGCCCGGTTCGGCCGTGACCCCGACATGCTGAACTACTACCGCCTCGTCGAGGATCAGTGGAAGTTCACCCGCAAGATCTACGCCAGCGGCCGGTCGGACGTCGACGTGTGGCGTCGGCATCCGGAGGTCTTCCCTGGGCGGCTGGGGCGCGGAGCCGTGCTGCGCGAGTCCCTCTCCCTGCCGTGGAACCTGCTGCGGGCAGGACGCTCCGGTGGCCACCGCCGGATGGCCCGCACGGTCGTCGACCTCGCCGCTCACGCCCGGGAACTGCTGCCGCCCCAGAGGCCCATGCCGCCACCGGTGCTGATCGAGGAGACGACCCCGCCTCGCGAGATCGACGGCGATGCTCAGCCCTTCCGGGCATCGCGCCAGTGAAGCGCGCGCCGGTGTGCCGCCGGTGAGAGCTTCACCAGCGCCCAGGACCCGGCCTCGGCGCGGTGGCCGCCCCGCAGGAGTGCGAGAAGACCGCCGAGCGTGATGCGGCTGCGCGCCCAGTCCGTCACCTCGCGCCGCAGCGCGGAATCCTGTTGCTGCCGGGCCGCCTTGTGCAGGATGTGGGTGACGTTGTGGCGCTCGAGCTCCTGGTACAGCTCCTCGGCCTCCGCCGCGGGGAAGGTCTGCTGCAGCGTGGGGCGGACGATGGCCGGTACTCCGACCAGGTCCCACACCGACTCGCTCAGTCCCCCCGAGGTGGAGTCCGGGCTGATCGTGTACCGGTACAGCGGCTCGGACAGGTAGGCCACGGTGCGGGCGCGGGCGAACAGCCGGGCGACGAGCACGAAATCCGAGTAGGTCTCGCCGTCCGGGGCCCGGAGGGGTTCCGGGTCGCCGTGGCCCGGCCGGGTCCCGTTGCGCTCGGTCCGGCCGAGGGCGGTGCGCCACAGCATGTGCTGACTGCCCACGATCCGGTTGTGGATGAGGGCGGCCAGCGCCTCGGTCCCCGTCGAAAGTCCCGCCGGCGGGTCGAAGGGCAGCGGCCCCAGCTCCTTGCCGCCGCGCACCGCCATCAGCGGAAGCATCACCACGTCGGCCTCCGCGTCCTCGCCCTCGGCCAGGAGCGCCTCGAGGTAGCTCGGCTCCACGATGTCGTCGGCGTCGACGAACGTGATCCACTCGCCCCGGGCACGGTCGAGAGCGTGATTGGTGACCCGGGCGTAGCCTCCGTTGGCCGGCCGGCGATCCACGACGATCCGCGGGTCATCGGGAAGCTCGGAGGCGTCGGGCACCGGATCCCGACGCGACCCGTCGTCGATCAGGAGGATCTCGATCTCCTCCACGCTCTGGGCGAGGACGGACTCCAGCGTGGGCCGCAGCTGGGACCCCGCCTCGTAGCAGGCGATGACCACGGTGGCTCGGGGTGTGGTGCTCATGCGCGATCACCGCTCGCGAGATGGCGGGGGCCGGAGATTCCAGCGCCGGAGAGCATTCGGCATGGCCGCGGCGCGCTGAGGAGGTCCATGGGCGTCAGTGTCGCACCCCGGTGGTGGGTGCGCTGGGCGTTCGGGAAGCGGGAGCGGATCTCAGGGGGCCGGGATGAAACCCTCCGCACGCACCGCCCAATGCGGCGGAAACCCGGGATGCGGGCGCTGCGGGCCGTCGTCCCAGCCCCCGGCCATGAGGGCGACGGCAGCGAGCAGGCCACCGTTGCCGGGCAGGTACAGCGGCAGCGAGTCCGACTGCCGGTTGTGCCCGTTGACCAGCACCTGGTTCTTCGTGGTCCGGGTGAGGAGGAAGTCCACGGCATCGTCGGGCATTCCCAGGCGGGCCGCGGTCATGGCGAGCACGGGGTAGTCCCAGCCCCAGGTGCTGCCCAGATCCCATCGCGCCAGCACATCCTGGAGCGTCGCCCGCATGACGTGCGGATCCACTCGCGACGTCTCCGGCAGCACGCCGAGCGCGCAGAGCATCGAGGGGTGGTCCTCGTAGATCGTCCACGGGTCGCCCTCGATCGCCGGATACAGTCCGTCGCGGACCACCGGCGCGATGATGCCGTCTCGGACCTCGATCCAGGCCCGCGGCACCTCCACGCCGAGCCGGGCGTTCCAGGCGCAGGCGACGTCGAGCGCCCAGTGCCAGTAGACGAGCTCGAACGCCGGGTTGCGCACGGCGCGGCGCACATCGGCGTAGCTCTCCTGCGCGGGGATGAGCGGGGAGGGGAGCTCGTAGCCGCGCTCGGTGCGCTCCGGATAGGAGGCCATGAAGTCGGCCGTCTCCGTGACGATCTCGTGGAGCTCGGTGAGCACGTCCGGCACTCCGCCGGCCCGGCGCAGGAGCTCGGCCAGGTAGATCGGGTGGGGCTGCTGCCAGATCAGGAAGGGGCCGATCCCGCTGGGCGTCTCCTCCCCCTCCGGGCCGACCTGCTTCGGCCATCGTGCCCCGTCGTATCCCTGCAGGGCGGCCATCTCGCGGGCTCGAGGCAGGATCGAGCGGTACCACCCCATGCTCCGGTGCAGCAGCTCCGGCCTGCCCCACATCGGGAAGTGCGCGGCGTGCCACCAGTGCATCTCCAGGTGCGACTTCCCGCGCCACGAGTTGCACACCAGACCGGTCTCCTGCGGCGGCATCCGCCCGGAGCAGTTGACCGCGGTCAGGTACTGGGACAGCACCACTCGCCGTTCGAGCTCGTGGGCGCGAGGGTCATCGACATCTCCCAGGTCGAGCGCTGCTCCCGAATCCCAGAACGTGCGCCAGTGCGCGGTGCTGCGGCGGCGGACGGTCTCGACATCCGGCAGCGGCTGGGTCGGCGCGGAGGCGCCGGGGGTGAACTCCACGACGATCTCGGCGACCGGGCCCGGCGTCGTGAGGCGGAATTCGTGGTCATCGGCGGCGTCGAGACGGGCGCCGGACTCGGGACGGGCGTGCTCCCCTCCGGTGTTCTCGGGGCGCCCGTCCTGGCCGCGTTCGTCGTGAGGCTCGTCGGCCCGGAGCCTGGCCTGATACGTGGTCGCGTCGAGCTCACGAGCCAGCACCCAGTCATCCTGGCCCACCGGGGTGCAGGTGGTGCGGTGCCGCTCCGGGGCGGTCCAGTCCTGGGCGTTGTGCCAGTCCTGGCTCCCGTAGCTGAAGGCGAGGCCGACGGCGAGGCGGTTCCCGAGGCCCGCGGACCGGATCCGCAGCGCCAGCAGGTCGCGGTGAGGATCGCAGAGTGTCTCCACCTCCACGGGGATACCGGCGATCTCCACCAGACTGTGGATGCTCCCGGTCAGCAGGGATAGCTGCTGACGGACCGTGCGGACGTCAGCGTCGTGGAGAGGCTTGCCGTCCAGCAGGAACCCGATCCTGCCCAGATCGAGCCGATGCGGATTCCCGCGCAGCAACCGGTCCCGGTCGCTCTCCCCGTCGTGGTGCCCGCCCTGCAGGTCCACGTACGGAACGGATCCGTGCGGGGCGTCATAGGCGGTCAGAGCATCGCGCCACGAGTACCTCGCGGCCTCGGGCATGCTGTGCCACCCCCAGGTCGACTGCGTGCCCAGCAACGTCCCCGGTGGGCCCGACGATTCGCGCGGCGCCACGGGGTACGCCCCGGGGAGGGACTGCAGCCCGGTCACATCGACCGTGACGGCGAAGTCGCCGTTCCCGACGGTCAGCGGTGCGGCGGGGTCGAGCTCGGTGAGCACGACGTCGTGGCGGCCGACGACGGCGCGACGGTCGATCGGCCGGGCAGGGCCGGTGGACGACGGGTTGCTCGGCTGCATGCCTGGACCATACGTCAGAGGAAAGCGGTTGACACTCCGCATGGAACGATTCAGAATTCATGGGCCTGCGACGAAGGAGTCTTGATGCCCGCTGCTGCGGAACCGGTCCGACCCGACCTCGACACCCTGCTGACCACCACGGACGCCCGCAGCCCCTCCCGCTGCTGCTTCCTGCTCCACGTGCGCCCCGAGCGGCTGGCCGAGTACGTCGAGGTCCACCAGCGGGTGTGGGAGGAGATGCGCGAGGCTCTCACCGCGGCCGGGTGGCGCAACTACTCCCTGTTCCTGCGGCCGGAGGACGGCATGGTCGTCGGATACTTCGAGGCCGACGACGTCGACGCCGCCCAGGACGCCATCGCCCGCACCGACGTGGCCGCCCGCTGGGAGGAGACGATGAGGGAGTACTTCGCCCCCGGCGGCGGCGACAAGCAGGTCCTCCCGCAGTACTTCTACCTGCCCTGACGCCTGTCGCAGGCGCCGCGGCGACCACCCGCGACCCCCTGGGATCCCGGCCCGAAGACCCGGGCTCCCGCCCCGAGCACTCGAAGGAGAGACATGCCGGATGACGACCGAGCCGCGACGGACGTCGCCGGGCCCCGGCCCGGAACCGTCCACGGCTGGAAGGCGACGATCGCCGTGGCGATGTCGAACTACATCGAAGCCGGTTCCATCATCGCCCTGGCCACCAGCCTCACCCTGTGGCAGGAGTTCTTCGGCTTCTCCGACTGGACCGTCGGCCTGGTCGCCGCGCTGTCGGCCAACGCGTTCGGCGCCGCGATCGGTGCCGCGATCGGTGGTCCGCTCGGTGACCGCTACGGCCGGAAGTTCATCTACACCTATGACCTGGTGCTCTACATGGTCGGCACCCTGCTGGTCGTGTTCGCCACCCAGGCATGGATGCTCGTGGTGGGCGTGGTCCTGACCGGCATCGCCGTCGGCGCCGGGGTCCCCGTCGCCTGGACCTACATCGCCGAGCAGGCGCCCCGGCTGCGGCGCGCACGGCACGTGGGCACCGCCCAGCTCGCCTGGTCGCTGGGCCCTGCGGTGGTGTTCGCGATCGCCACCGCGCTGGTCCCCCTCGGTGTGCTCGGAACCCGGATCGTCTTCGCCCACCTCTTCGTGATCGCCCTGGTCACCTGGTGGGTGCGGCGCGGCCTGGCGGAATCGACGATCTGGACGGCGCAGAAGGACGATCGCGACGCGGCCACCTCGCGGGGCGAGACCGTGCGGCACCGGGGGCTGCGCGAGCTCCTCTCCCACCCCCGCAACGTCAAGGCGCTGCTGTTCCTCATCGGCGTCTACACCCTGTGGAACACCGTGGCCGGCCAGATGGGCATCTTCATGCCCCGGGTGTATCAGACGGCCGGCGTCGAGAACCCCGCGAACCAGAACCTGCTGCAGGTGCTGCTGTGGACCATGACGGTCGTGGCCACCTACTTCGGGTTCATGCTGCTGGGGGACAGGATCGACCGGCGCCTGCTGTACGGCATCGGCGCCGCGCTGGGGATCATCGCCTGGGTTCTGCTGGTCTTCACCCACGTCACGATGCCTTTGCTGATCATGTTCGCCGTGATCTGGGGCGTCTCCGCCGGCATCGGCGCCCAGGCGTTCTATGCCCTGTGGACGGCCGAGATGTTCGCGACGCCCTACCGCGCCAGCGCCCAGGGCGTGCTGTTCTTCATCGCCCGCATCGCCGTGGGACTGCTGAGCTACTTCTTCCCGACGCTGCTGGCGCTGCAGGGCGTGGCATTCGTCGGCACGATCATGATCGTGCTGCTGGTCGGCTCGCTGCTGATCGGGGTGATCGGGGCGCCGGACACGCGCGGCAAGAGCCTCGAGCAGATCGAGGAAGAACGCTACGGAGCGCGGGTCCAGCCATGAGAATGCCCAGTGAGGCGCGGGCCGCGCAGCGTCCCGCCGAGAGGAGACAGCGACTGTGAACACCACGTCGACGCAGGTCATCAACCGCAACGGAGCCTGGTGCTGGTTCCAGGACGAACGCGCCCTGGTCGATGCCGAGAAGGGGGTCCTGGTCGTCGGCTCGGTCGCCTCCGGCGGCGGCGAGCACGGCCACCGGCGCAAGGGAGACGTGGATCTGACAGTCGTGGACCTGGCCTCCGGGCGGGCCGACGTCGTCACTCTGCACCCCGGCCTGGAGGCCGATGACCACAACGCCCCCGCGCTGTTCCACCGGCCCGACGGTCGCTGGCTCGCCGTCTACACCCGGCACAAGAGCGACCCCTTCACCCGCTGGCGGGTGAGCGCCCCGGGCGACCCCACCACGTGGGGTGAGGAGCGGACCTTCGACTGGAGCGAGCACACCGCGGGCGGCGGCGTCACGTACTCCAACTTGCGCGAGGTCGACGGCCGCCTGTACTGCTTCGCCCGGGCCGTGAACGACGATCCCTGCGCCCTGGTCTCCACCGACCACGGAGAGAGCTGGCAGTACGCGGGCCGGCTCGTCGGCCGCCCCAAGATCGGCTACGTCAACGGCTACGCCCGCTACGCGGACGGCCAGCGCGGCCTGCACCTCCTGGTCACCGACCACCACCCGCGCGACCACGACAACTCGATCTACCACGGCTATCTCTCCGGCGGCCGGCTCCACGACAGCCGGGGCCGCGCGCTGGAGTCCCCGCTGCTGAGCGAGCCCGCACCGGATCAGGCGCTGCTGACCACGGTCCTGGAGGCCGGCACCGAGCTCGGCGGCGCACGCCTCGGCCACGCGTGGACCACAGACCTCCGCGAGGCCGACGGGACGCTCGCGGCCGTGATGACGGCCCGCGCCGACCACGTGGCAGCGCCCGACGGCTCGGATCTCGGCCGCAACGTCGAGGTCCCCGACCTGCGGTTCGTCTACGCCCGCCTCGGGGCCGACGGGACCTGGGGCACCTCGCCGCTGGCCAAGGCAGGCCCCGGACTGCTGCCTCACGAGCAGGACTACACCGGCCTGGCCGCGATCGATCCCTACGACGTCGATACCGTCGTCATCTCCACGCCCATCGACCCGCGCGATGACGCCCGCCTCGCCCGGCGCGAGCTGTTCGAGGGACGCACCGAGGACGAGGGCCGCAGCTGGCGATGGACCCCGCTCACCCAGGACTCCGAGGTCGACAACCTGCGCCCGATCATCGCCCCCGGCGACCCGGAGACCACGCGTCTGCTGTGGTTCCGCGGCGACATGCGCTCCTCACAGGACTACGACTGCGAGATCGCCCTGCGCAGCACGCCACGGCGCCGCGCGAGGTCCGAGGAATCGGCTCCCGCCGCGGAGACCGCCACCTCGGAGGCCGCCACCTCGGAGGCCGCCACCGCGGAGACCGCTACCGCGGAGACGGCCATGGTCGCGCGACTCAGCACGCTGCGCGGCCACGCCACCTGGGACGAGGCCGGGCAGGACGCCCAGCGCGCCTGGGAGGCCCCGTACGGGCCCGCCGAGCAGTGGCCGCTCACCGTGGAGGACCGCCTGCTGCCCGGGCCGCACGGTCGGGTGCCGGTGCGGCTGTACACCCCGCAGGCCCCGGCCACCGGCCCACGCCCCTGCCTGGTGTGGCTGCACGGCGGTGCCTTCGTCCACGGTGACCTCGACATGCCCGAGGGCGACCACGTGGCGCGCGGCGTCGCGGGCCGGGCCGACGCGGTCGTGGTCTCCGTCGACTACCGCCTGTGCGATCAGCCCGACGGCACGCCCGCGCGAGGGTTCCCCGACGGTCCCGGCCACGTCCATGCCCCGATCCCCCTGGACGATGCGTGCGCGGCCATGGCGTGGGTGCGGAAGAACGCGGAGAGCCTCGGCATCGACCCGGCCCGGATCGCGATCGGCGGTGCCAGCGCGGGCGGTGCCCTGGCCGCGGCCGGGTCGCTTCGGCTGGCCGAGGAGGGCGCACCACCGGCGGCGTCCCTGCTGATGTACCCGGTGGCGCATCCGCTGATGCCGGAGGCGACCCCCGAGGAGGCCGAGGCGCTCGCCGCCACGCCGGAGATGCTCAGGTTCCCGCCCGAGCGGATGCGGGAGATGTCCGAGAACTATCTCGGCGGGCCGCTGCCGGAGGCGAGCCCGTACGAGTTCCCAGGACTGGCGAGCCGCGAGCAGCTGGCCGTGCTGCCCCGCACTTACCTCGAGGCCGACGAGTTCGACGACCTGCGCCTCAGCGCCCGCCGCTATGCCGAGCAGCTGCGCGAGGCCGGGGTCGACGTCGAGTACGTCGTCTGTCGCGGCGTCTCCCACGGGCATCTGAACAAGGTGGGCCTGCCGCAGGCCTTCGCCTCGATGGACACGATGGCGAAGCTGCTTGGCGAACTCTGAGTGCGGCGGGGCCGCTCGCTCTCACTCCCGGATCACAGCCACCCAGCTGACCTGGATGTCCGGTGACCGTGTCGGATGCAGGGTCAGCGTGATCGCTCCGGAGGCGTCGGGCCGGATCCCGGTGTACGCCGCCGCCTCCGCGGTGCCGGTGAACAACCGCTGCGTCTCGGTGACCTCGCCGTTGACGCGCACCTCGGCGGCTCGGTTCGCCCACGGCCAGGGGTCGTAGTAGCCGACGTGGACCGCATAGCTCGCCTCGTCGAGGTTTCCGAACCGGTAGGTGAGGTCATCGTGATCGGTCCCGTAGCGCAGTGAGCGGTCCATCGAGTCCGTCGCGCTGCCCGAGGACTGCGAGCGACCCTCATAGCCCCACCGGGCGCCGGTGCCGGGATCCGTGCCGAAGGGCTGATCCGCCGCCGAGTTCCGCAGCGGTCGGCCCGACGCCTCCTGGCGCAGTGCGAGGTAGTCGCTGGTCTCCGCCCCGCCGGCGTTGACCAGGTAGGCGATGTGGTGGGGAGCAACCAGCACCAGCCGGCGCAGCGTCAGGCCCTCGGGCCCCGCCAGGGTGCCGGTGACTTCGACCTGCCCGGGGCGGTCGAGCTCGGCCTGCCAGCTCACGTGGCGCGTCTCCGCAGCGCTCCCGTCAATGTGCAGTCGTGCGGTGCGCGGCAGGCGCTCGGTCTGGCCGAAGCGGACGGAGGCCGGCATTCGCGCCTCGACGGTGTAGACGGGCTGGGCAGGCTGATCCTCCCAGCTCCAGCTCTCCTCCCAGAGGATCGAGGTCTCGGTGCCCTCGCCGAAGCGCATGGGCAGCCACACGTAGGGGGAGCCGGCGAGGTCGGAGGGCGTCCAGCGGTCGCCCATGTAGATATAGACGCCGCGCTCGGGGTCGACAGGGATGACGCAGGTGCTCTGCGAGCCGTACGTGTCCGACGCTCCCTCACCGCTGATGGGGCTGCCGTGATCGGTCCACTCGCCGAGGATCTCCGTGGCCGTGGCGTACTGGGCCGGGTTCGGGTCCCAGCCCGTCGCGCCCGACGTGATCAGGTAGTACGTGCCCGCGCGCTTGAACAGGGCGGGCGCCTCGCGGTGGGCGCCGATGTAGGGCCGGGTGAAGTCCACGCCCTTGACCGCGTCCTCCGGGCCGGTGGCCAGGTACGTGAACTCCTCGTCGAGCCGGGAGATGAACAGCGAGTAGTTCTCCTCGCTGGAGTAGATGATGTACGCCGTGCCGTCGTCGTCGAGGAACAGGTTCATGTCCCGCGCCATCCCCGGGTTGTCCGGCTGGTAGTTCTCCTCGCCCTCGGGAGCGACGTGCAGACGGTAGCTGTCGATCCACCGGAACGGCCCGGTGGGGGAGTCGGCCACGGCCACACCCGCCCGCGCCTTGGCGTACTGCGCGTTGGACGTCTCGGACGGCCCGTCGGCGTGAACCCACATCACCCACGTCCCCCGAACCTCGTTGCGCAGGACCTTGGGTCGCTCGAGGATCGCGGGGTTCGCCTCGGTGTCGGGATCGTTGACCGTGACCAGGTCGCGGATCACCGCGGCCTTCTCGTCGTCGGTGTAGTCCCCGTACAGCGCGGTGAAGTACGGGTCGCTCTCGAGCTGGTCGGCGTGGTCGAGGGCGCGCAGCGCCAGCCCTTCGTCCTCCCAGGAGTACAGGTCGCGAGAGGAGTACACGTGGATGCCGGGACTGTCGTGGTACCCGTTCGAGCGGTCCTCGCCGTACCAGTAGTACAAGGGTCCCTCGGCGTCCGCGGTGACCAGCACCTGGCCACCGTGAGCCTGGATGATCTCGCCATCGGTGTCCTGCCACGGCTCGCCCGGGGAGAAGGAGCCCGCCGGATCCGGGGAGGGATCCTCGGCCCAGGCGGCGGTGGTGGCCAGGCCGGCCAGCGGTGCGGCGAGCAGAGCGCCGGTCAGGACGCGGCGGCGGGGAAGAGGTGTGGAGCGGTGCGGCACGGAGGACTCCTCGTCGAGTCGTGTCATTCGCCGGAAAGCGTTTTACCGTGCTCCACGGTAGCGCAGCGGAGCGGTGCCGTGGGCTGGAACCACGAGATCGATAGCGGTGGAGCCGGGAGCGACGTCGGTCTTCCCTCAGGCCCCCAGCAGGCGCTCGACGTAAGCGTTCGTGAACTTCCGGCCCGGATCGAGCCGGTCGCGCAGGGCGAGGAAGTCCGGCAGGCGCGGGTACTGCGCCCGCACGGTCTCAGGATCCAGGGTGAACACCTTGCCCCAGTGCGGGCGCGGTGCGAACGGGGCCAGGCGCTCCTCGATCTCCGGGAGCAGCGCGTCCACCTCTGCCGGCAGCTGCTTCCACGTGAAGTGCACGCACGCGCTGTCGCGCTGGTAGGCGGGGGAGAGCCAGAGCTCGTCGGCCGCGACGGTGCGCACCTCCGAGGCGTGCAGCAGAGGACGGATCCGCTCACCCAGCTCCGTCACGGCGGCCAGTGCCTCGCCCACCTGCTCGCGCGGGATGAGGTACTCCGACTGGATTTCCTCCCCGTTGCTCGGGGTGAACTCGAGCCGGAAATGGGGCAGGCGTTCATGGGACGGGCCGGGTTCGCCGGTCTGGTCGGTGGTGAAGTCCGCCGGCATGCCCGGCAGCGGGTGGACGGCCTCCAGGGCGCGCCGGCCACCGAGCCACGCATCGGGCAGTGGATCCTCGACGGCGGCGGACTGCTTGACCCAGGCCTGGGCGATGCGGCCGTCCCAGTGGTGGAACAGGCTCACGCTGTACCCGCCGGCGAGCATGGCCAGCAGATCCGCCGAGCCCATCCGGTCCGCGGGGAAGTCCAGGTGGACGCTCTGGCGCACCTCGAACGCGGGCACCAGGTCGAGGGTCAGGTGCGTGGTGATGCCGAGCGAGCCGAGGGCGAGGATCACCCCGCCGAAGATCTCCGGGTCCCGCTCGCGGGTGAGCTCGAGCAGGTCGCCGTCGGCCGTGACCATCTCGATCGACCGCACCGAGGCCGCCAGCGCGCGGTTGCCGTCGCCGGAGCCGTGGGTGCCGGTCGCGCTGGCCCCCGCCACCGAGATGTGGGGGAGCGAGCCCATGTTCGCCAGCGCCCACCCGGCCTCGGCCGCTGCCAGGGCCAGCTCGCCGTAGCGGACGCCGGCGCCGACGCGCGCGGTGCCGGCCGCGGAGTCGATGTCGATGTCCGCGGGCAGCTGCGCCAGGGTCACCAGGTCCGCGTCGCTCGCCGCGATCGCGGAGAAGGAGTGCCGTGTGCCCAGCGCCCGGATCCGCGGGGACGAGGTCACGAGCTCCCGGAGCTCCTCGAGCGATCTCGGGGCGTGCAGCGGGCCGGGACCGTAGTCGATGGTCCCCGACCAGCTCGAGCCAGGGGCCGTGAAGACCGGCTCGTGCCGGGGCTCGGGAGAGGTCATGCGCGCCACCTCGTCGTGTCGCCGGGCTGGCTCAGAAGCCCTGGCCGAGGCGGTAGAAGACCTGGTTGGTGCGCAGCTCCTGGGCGAAGGAGCGCACGGTCGTCTCCTCGTCGATGACGGCGAGCTCGAGGTCGCCGATCTGGGCGAGGTCCTGCCAGGTCTCCAGGTCCACGGCGTTGCTCATCACGGTGTGGTGGGCGGCGCCGGCGGTCAGCCAGCACTCGGCGGAGGTCGCGAAGTCCGGCGCGGGCTCCCACACGGCGCAGGCGACCGGCAGGTTCGGCAGCGCCTCGTCGGGCTCGACGACGTCGACGACGTTGGCGATCAGGCGGAAGCGCTCGCGCATGTCGCTCATGGCCACCACGACGGCCGGGCCGGCGTCGGCCGTGAACTTCAGCCGCACCGGGTCCTCCCGGTCGCCGATGCCCAGCGGATGAATCTCCAGAGAGGGCTTCGAGGTGGTCAGCGAGGGGGAGACCTCGAGCATGTGCGCGCCGAGGATCTTCTCCTTGCCGGGGGTGAGCTCGTAGGTGTAGTCCTCCATGAGGGAGGCGCCGCCGGGCAGGCCGTAGCCCATCACAGCGGCCACGCGCACCAGGATCGCGGTCTTCCAGTCGCCCTCGGCGCCGAAGCCGTACCCGTCGGCCATGAGGCGCTGGACCGCCAGGCCCGGCAGCTGCCGCAGCCCGCCGAGGTCCTCGAAGTTCGTGGTGAACGCGCCGAAACCGCCGGATTCGAGGAACGAGCGCAGCCCCAGCTCCTGGCGGGCGCCGTAGCGCAGCGACTCGTGGCGCTCGCCGCCGGCCCGCAGCTCGGGGGCGAGGTCGTAGAGCTCCTCGTACTCGGACACCAGGGCGTCGATCGCGGAGTCCTCGATGCCGTCGACGACCTCGACCAGATCGTTGACGCCCCAGGTGTTCACGGAGACGCCCAGGCGCAGCTCGGCCTCGGTCTTGTCGCCCTCGGTGACGGCGACGCCGCGCATGTTGTCCCCGAAACGGGCGAGCTTCAGCGAGTGCATCTCGGCCCAGCCGGTGGCGGCGCGGGCCCAGCGGCCCACCTTCGCCTGCACCGACGGATCGCTCGCGTGGCCGACGACGGTCTTGCGGTTCACGCCCAGGCGGGTGGCGATGTAGCCGAACTCGCGGTCGCCGTGGGCGGCCTGGTTGAGGTTCATGAAGTCCATGTCGATGCTGGACCAGGGCAGTTCGACGTTGGCCTGGGTGTGCAGGTGCAGCAGCGGTGTGCGCAGCGCGTCCAGACCCTGGATCCACATCTTGGCCGGGGAGAACGTGTGCATCCAGGCGATGACGCCGACGCAGGCGGGATCGGCGTTGGCGGCCAGGGCGACCTCGCGGATCGCGTCGCGGTCGGTCAGCACCGGCTTCCAGACGATCTTGACGGGGATGTCGCCCGCGGCGTCGAGCGTCTCGGCGATGGTGCGGGACTGGTCGGCGACCTGGTCGAGCGTCTCCGGGCCGTACAGGCCCTGGCTGCCGGTGAGGAACCAGATCTCGCGGGTCTCGAAGGGGTTGTCCACAGTGACTCCTCCAGGGAGAGAAAGAAGGGGCGGGGCGGATGCGTCGCAGGATGGGCCGCACCGCCAGGTGATACTTCTAGGGTGAACGTTCACATCGCGGGAGTCAAGCGGTGCGGGGCAAGCCCTGCCGGTCTGGGACGCCGTACGCCGATCGAGTCGCGAGTTATATGCGTTAACCGGCCCTGAAGTGCCAATAACTCGCGACTCGACCCACCGGACCCGGACCTGACCGCAGCTCCGGCCCCGCCACCTGAACACAGAAGGAGGCCGGCCCGAGTGGGCCGGCCTCCTTCATGCGCGAGACGTGGGGGAGTCGGTGTGCACGCCCGACGGGCGGAACCGCGAGGGCGCCGCTGCGGGCCTCACACCGACGTCATGTCACTCCGTGTCGGCGTCCGCCTCGCGGGACGTCGGGGCGGAGCCGCCGCGACCGCCCTCGGGCCGGCCACCGCTGCGGCGGGCGAAGGCTCCGCGAGTGCGTTCCAGGCGGTAGTCGATGCGGTCGTCGACGATCGACTCCAGCTCGCCGCTCTCGGCCAGGGAGGAGTTCACCTCTCCGGTCAGATGCGTGGTCAGGACTTCCAGGCGACGGATGCGCGCGTGCTCGGTGAGCACGGCGTGGTCGATGCCCAGCGCCTTGATCAGGGCCACGCACATCAGGATCAGGATGATGCTGAACGGCAGCGCGGTGATCAGCGAACCGGCCTGCAGCGCTTCGAGACCGCCCGAGAGAAGCAGGGCGATGGCCAGGAAGCCCTCGAGCAGCGCCCACAGGACGCGGGACCACACCGGCGGGTTCGGGTGGCCGCCGGAGGCCAGCATGTCCACCACCAGCGACCCGGAGTCCGAGGAGGTGATGAAGAAGATCGCGACCAGGATGATGGCCAGGATCGAGAGCAGGCCGGTCAGCGGGAAGCCCTCGAAGATCCGGAACATGGATGCCTCAGCGGTGACGTCCCCGAGGTCACCGGCACCGAACCACTGGCGGAACAGGCCGTTGCCGCCCCAGATGGAGAACCAGATCATGCCGACGAGCGAGGGGACCAGCAGCACGCCGGCGACGAACTCGCGCACGGTGCGGCCCTTGGAGATGCGGGCGATGAAGACGCCGACGAAGGGTGCCCAGGCGATCCACCAGCCCCAGTAGAACAGTGTGTTGCCGGAGAACCAGGACTGCGCCTCCTCGGAGCGGTTGTACGCGCCGACGTCGAGGGTCATGTGGAAGATGTTGGCGAAGTAGAAGCCGAGCGACTCGACGAAGTTCTGCGCCAGGAAGACGGTGGGCCCGAACACGAGCGCCACGATCATCAGCAGACCGGCCAGCGACAGGTTGATGTTCGAGAGCCACTTGATGCCGACGCCGACGCCGCTGACCACGGACAGCGTGGCCAGGAAGCTGATGATGACGATCAGCACGATGAGGAAGCCGTCGCCGGCGCCCTGGACCAGGCCGATCGCGTCGAGGCCGGCGGCGATCTGCTGGACGCCGAGGCCGAGGGACGTGGCGATGCCGAAGACGGTGCCGAAGATGGCCAGGACGTCGATGACGTCGCCGACCCAGCCCTTGACCCGCTCGCCGAAGATGGGCTCGAGCGCCCAGCGGATGGAGACGGGACGGCCGCGGCGGTGGATCGCGTAGGCCAGGGCGAGACCGATGATGGCGTACACGGCCCAGGGGTGCAGGCCCCAGTGCATGAAGGTCTGGGCCATGGCCAGACCGGAGAGCTCGACGCCCTCACCCTCCCAGGTGGGCTTGACGTTGTTGGTGGTGTAGCCCAGCGGTTCGGCGACGCCGTAGAAGACGAGGCCGATGCCCATGCCGGCCGCGAACAGCATCGCGAACCAGGAGAAGAGGGGGAACTCGGGCTCGTCGTCGTCGCGGCCCAGACGGATCCCGCCGTAGGGGGTGATGGCCAGGATGATCGAGAAGACGACGAACAGGCCGATGATGAGCATGTAGTACCAGCCCAGATCGGCCACGATCCAGCCCTGGACGCCGGCCATCACCGTGTCGGTGGTGGCCGGGAACAGGACCGCCAGCAGCGCCACGGCCAGGATGATGATCAGCGCGGGCCAGAACACGGCGGGCGCGATGGTGCCCTTGCCGATGCGGGCACCCTGACGGCGCAGCTTCTCCGTGATGGCCTCATCGCTGTCGTCGTCGGCGATCTGGAGGCTGCGGGGCAGGTGCACGGTCTCCGGCAGGTCCTCCGGCCACGCGGTCGGGTCGGACGCCGGCGAAGGGTCGCCTCCGCCTGCTTGGTTCTCGGGGGCGCTCATGTCCATCCGTTCTCTCGAGGTCAGTTACCGGCCCAGCTTGGTCAGTTCCCAGTCGATCTTCAACCCTGAAACGGGCAGGCGTGCTATAAGCGGTGCGCGACCGGTGCAGGTCACGCGGCAGATCAGGGCGAAGCGGGGGTCGCTCGCCCGTCGAGCATGTCACACGCCGGGCGGATTCAGCACGGGATGAGCGGACCTCGGACCCCCGCAGTCCGGGTGGTCGGGCCCGGATAGGCGTGTCTCGGGACACAGGCGCCCGGTGGCGACGCAACCACCCGGGACAGGGTGACGTCGACTCTCAGCGCTGGCCGTAGACGTTCTGGTAGCGGTCGTAGAGCGCGTCGATGATGGCCGGCTCGATGGGCAGCGGATCGCCGAGCTGCATCGAGATGTGCACCGTACGCGCGACCTCTTCGCACATCACGGCGGCCTTGACGGCATCGCGCGCGTCCTTGCCGATCGTGAAGGGGCCGTGGTTCTGCATCAGCACCGCGCGGGAGCGGGAGCCGCGGAGCGTCTCGACGATGCCGCGGCCGATGGAGTCGTCCCCGATCACGGCGAACGGGCCGACGGGGATCGGGCCGCCGAACTCGTCGCCCATCATCGTCAGCACGCAGGGGATCTCCTGGCCGCGGGCGGCCCAGGCGGTGGCATAGGTGGAATGGGTGTGGACCACGCCGCCCACCTCGTCCATGTGCTCGTACACGTAGGCGTGCGCCGCGGTGTCCGACGAGGGCACCAGGGTCTCCGGGGTGCCGTCGTCGATCTTCGCGCCGTCCAGCGTGCACACGACCATGTTCTCCGGGGCCAGCTCGTCGTAGGAGACCCCTGACGGCTTGATGACGAACAGCCCCGGCACGTCGGGGCCGGTGGCGGCGACGCGCTCGGAGACGTTGCCGGCGGTCCAGACCACCAGCTCGTTCCGGGGCAGCTCGGCGTGCAGGGCCGCGACGCGCTCGCGGGCGGCGGCCACCGCGTCCTGGGTGGGCTGCGGCAGTTCGGTGAGGGTCAGCGGCACGGGGACTCCTTGGTCAGAGGCGGTCGGATGGGAACGGGACGGGGCGCTCAGTCGAGGACCTCGCCGGCCAGTCGCTCGACCTGCAGGCCGGTGCGGTAGCCGGCCAGCCACTTGGCATGGCCGGCCATGCCGTCGGGGTCCGGGTCCAGGGTCGAGAGCTCCTGGGAGGCGAAGACATGCGTGGCCAGGAAGTCGTGGAGGGATTCCTGGTCCCGCCCCGCGGCGGTGTGCGCGGTGTGGGCGGCCAGCAGCGCCATTCCCCAGGCTCCGCCCTCGCCGGCGGACTCGCCGACGGCCACCGGGGTGGCGATCGCGTCGGCGAGGACCTGCTGGGCCACGCCCTGGGTGCGGAAGATGCCGCCGTGGGCGTACATCACGTCCAGCTGCACGCCCTCGTCCTTCAGCAGCGCCTCCATGCCCACCGCGAGCGCCCCGAAGGCGCCGTAGAGCTGGGAGCGCATGAAGTTCTCCAGGGTGAAGCGGGCTTCCTGCTCCCGCACGAGCAGGGGCCGTCCCGAGGGGACGCCCGTCTGGTGCTCACCGGAGACGTAGTTGTAGGACAGCACGCCGCCGGCGTCGGGATCGCCCTGGCCGCCGGCGCCGAACAGTGCGCCGAAGAGCTCCTCCGGGCCGACGGGGTGGCCGGTCAGCTCGGCGAAGCGCGAGAACAGCCCCAGCCAGGCGTCGAGGTCGGTGGTGCAGTTGTTGGTGTGGATCATCGCCACCGGATTGCCCGACGGCGTGGTGACCAGGTCGATCTCCTCGCGCGGGCCGGACAGCGGCCCCTCCAGCACCACCATCGCGAAGGCGCTGGTGCCGGCGCTGACATTGCCGGTGCGGGGTGCGATCGCGTGCGTGGCGACCATGCCGGTGCCGGCGTCGCCCTCGGGAGGAGCGGCGACGGCCCCGGGCTGCAGCGAGCCGGAGGGGTCCAGCAGGGCGGCCCCCTCGACGGTCAGGGAGCCGGCGTCCTGCCCGGCCACGAGCACCTCGGGGAGGATGTCGGGCAGGGACCACGGCAGCTCCGTCACGCCGTCGAGGGCTGCGAACCGCTCCAGCTGCTCGGGGTCGAAGCGGTCCCCCGAGGCGGCGATCGGGAACATGCCGCTGGCATCGCCCACGCCGAGCGCCTTGCGGCCGGTGAGCTGCCAATGCACGTATCCGGCCAACGTCGTCAGGAAGTCGATCCGGGGCACGTGGTCCTCGCCGTGCATCACCGCGTGCATCAGGTGGGCGACGCTCCAGCGCAGCGGGATGTTCAGCTCGAAGGTGCGGCTGAGCAGCGCTGCGGCGTCGGCCGTGTAGGTGTTGCGCCAGGTGCGGAACGGGGCCAGCTGCTCGCCGTCGGCGTCGAAGGGGAGGTAGCCGTGCATCATCGCGGAGATGCCGATGCTCGCCAGTCGGGTGAGCTCGACGTCGTGGCGTTCGCGCACGTCCCGCGCGAGGTCGGCGTAGCAGGCGCGGATGCCGTCCCAGGTGGCATCGAGGGAGTACGTCCAGCTGCCGTCGACGAGCTCGTTCTCCCACGCGTGCGAGCCGGTGCCGATCACTGCGCCGGCATCGTCGACCAGGGCGGCCTTGATGCGGGTCGATCCCAGCTCGAGGCCGAGGTGGGCGCGACCGTCGGCGACGAGGGCGGCGGGGCTCGCGGCGGAGCTGGGGGTGTGGTGTGCTGAGGACACGGCATCGTGCGTCATGACACCAGCCAACCAGCCCCAGCACGCGGTGTCAACGTTCACATCCGGTGTGTCCCTCAGGCGTCTCCGGGCGCCGCGGGATGACTCGCGGCAGCGGTCGGGGCTCTCAGTGGGTGCGCTCGGCGCCGGTGGAGCGCCGCACCACCAGCCGCGGCGGCAGGGTGCAGGGGGTGCCGGCGGGCACGTCCTCGCCGTCGAGGAGATCCAGCAATCGGCCCAGGGCCACTCGTCCCAGTTCGGCGAAGGGCTGGGAGACCGTGGTCAGGGACGGGATCAGGAACTCGGCCCCGAGGGTGTTGTCGAACCCGACGACCGCGACGTCCTCGGGAACGCGCAGCCGGTGCTCGTGCAGGGCATGCAGGACGCCGATGGCCATCATGTCGTTGGCGGCGAAGATCGCGTCCGGCAGGCCGCGCGCGATCAGAGCGGTCGTCAGGTCGTAGCCCGAGCGCGGCGTCCAGTCCCCGGGGCCGACGATCTCGCCGTCGAGGTCATGCTGCTCGAGCGCCAGGTCGAAGCCGTCGCGGCGGGCACGGGCGTCGAACCAGTCCGCGGGGCCCGCGGCGTGGACCACCGAACGGGCACCGGTCCCGGCGAGGTGCTCGACGATCTGCATCGCGCCGAGCTGCTGATCGACCCCGACCACACGCACGTCCGGCACTCGGGGAGCCTGCGCCGAGACCGCCAGGACGGGGGTGTGGCGGGCCACCGCGGCCACGGCGGGGACCATCGCCTCATGGGCGGCCACCACCAGGATCCCGTCGGCCCCGGAGCCCACCAGCTCGGCGCCGACGGAGCGGTCCTCGGCATCGCCGGCACCGACGGTCGTCAGCAGCACCGAGTAGCCGGCTTCGCGGGCGGCGGTCTCGATCGCCGTGGTGGTCTCGGCCGGGCCGAAGAGGGAGGACCCGTCGGTGAGAACCCCGATGAGGGAGGAGCGCGTGGTCTTCAGGGCTCGCGCGGCGCGATTGCGGGTGTACCCGAGCGCGGCGATCGCCTCTTCCACCCGGGACCTGGTCTCCGGTCGGACGATCTCCGGCTCGTTGAGCACTCGGGAGACGGTCTGGTACGAGACGCCGGCGCGTGCGGCGACGTCGGCCATCGAGGGGCGGCGGGCCGGGGTGGTCATCCTCGTTCCTTCCGTCCGGCGGGTTCTGTGTGCGGGCCCTGCCCGCGGGGCTCTGCGGGCTCCGGCCTGCGAGCTCTGGCTCACGGGGCCACGGCCGAGGGGGACGACGGCCGGCATGCGCCGGTCACCGGTCATCGCGGGCCCGGTCGGAGATTCGTCCACCATGACGTCCGCCGTGATGTGAACGTTAGCATCCGGCGCCCCGGTGGCGCACTCGAACCGCGACGCCGAGGGGTCGGCGTCGGCGCGGAGGGGAGGTCCGCATGCAGACGGCGGCTGTCGATCCGCCCCGACCCGGGCGCTGACCAGCGGAAAGGGCATTCCCTGCACCGTCGGCCGGGTCGTTGCCGAGTTGTGACCGCAGCGGTCACTGTCTTCCTTGACATCTGCTTGAATGTGAACGTTAGCATTCGAGACGTTCCGCACCGCACCGGGTCGGAACGCATCGAGCACGGGCCCGTCCGGGGCCCGCACAGTCCCCGCCGACGACAGGTCGGCGTCTCCGGTCGGCGAAGTCGCCTGCCGGGGTGGTCGCATGGCAGCGGCCCCGGGGCGAACCCACCTGCTGCAGGTTGCAGACGGCGATTTCGAGGAGGAAACACCATGTACAACCGGAGAAGCTTCATGCTGGGAGCTGCGGGCAGTGCGGCCGCGCTCACCCTGGCGGCCTGCGGCGGAGAGGGCGCCGGTTCCGGCGGTCCCGACCCCGAGGCGGACCCCAGTGACCTGACCGTCGGCGTCGCGATGCCGACCCAGACCTACGAGCGCTGGGTCAAGGACGGCGACAACATCAAGGCGGGCCTGGAGGACAAGGGCTACACCGTCGACATGCAGTACGCCGACGACGACATCCCCACCCAGCAGCAGCAGATCGACCAGATGATCACCTCGGGCGTCGCCGCTCTGCTCGTCGCCTCGATCGACGGCGCCTCCCTGTCGGCCCAGCTGGACGCCGCCGCGTCGGCCGGTATCCCGGTCATCGCCTACGACCGCCTGCTGACCGACAGCGAGAACGTCGACTTCTACGTCACCTTCGACAACTACGAGGTGGGGGTCAACCAGGCCAACGCCCTGCTGTACGGGCTCGGCTTCCTGGATCAGGAGTTCAACGAGGCCCCGGAGGCCCCGGAGGGACCGCTGAACGTCGAGCTGTTCGCCGGGTCGCTCGACGACAACAACGCCCACCTGTTCTGGCAGGGCGCCATCGACACGCTCCAGCCCTACTTCGACGACGGCCGGCTCGTCGTCCCGTCGGGCCAGATGGACATCGAGCAGGCCGCCACCCAGCGCTGGGAGCAGGAGACCGCCCAGACGCGCATGGAGAACCTGCTGACCACGCACTACAACGGCGGCGAGGAGCTGGACGGTGTGCTCGCCCCGGCCGACCCGCTCTCCCGCGGCATCATCAACGCGCTGCAGAACGCCGGCCTCGGCCCCACCATCGAGGAGGGTCTGCCCGTGGTGACCGGGCAGGACGCCGAGATCGCCTCGATCAAGCTGATCGCCGACGGCGTCCAGCACTCGACGATCTTCAAGGACACCCGCGATCTCGCCGAGCAGGCCATCGTCGCCGCCGAGGCGTTCCTGAAGGGCGAGGAGCCCGAGGCCAACGACACCGAGACCTACGACAACGGGGTGAAGGTCGTGCCGTCGTACCTGCTCGAGGTGCAGATGGTCCTCGCCGAGAACTACGAGGAGATCATGGTCGACTCCGGGTACTACACCGAGGAGCAGGTCGAATCCGGCCAGCTCTGAGCCGGCCACCACTGGAGCACTGAGGCGAGGGTCCGGCCATGCCCACCGGCAGGCCGGGCCCTCCCGCCCGAAGGAGGGCCCATTGAACGATCACATCCTCGAGATGCGGTCCATCACCAAGCGATTCCCCGGCGTCACCGCCCTCAAGGATGTGTCCCTGACGGTGCACGAGGGCGAGATCCACGCCATCTGCGGCGAGAACGGCGCCGGCAAGTCCACCCTGATGAAGGTGCTCTCCGGTGTCGAGCCGGCCGGCACCTACGACGGCGAGATCCACTTCCGGGGCCGCCCCGTCAGCTTCTCCTCGGTCAACGACTCCGAGGCCGAGGGCATCGTGATCATCCATCAGGAGCTCGCCCTGGTGCCCCACCTGTCCGTCGCCGAGAACATCTTCCTGGGCAACGAGCAGGCCAGGGGTGGGATCGTCAGCTGGCACGAGACCAACGCGCGCGCCGCCGAACTGCTGGCGCGCGTGGGCCTGGACGAGAACCCGGTGACGCCCGTCGGCAACCTCGGCGTGGGCAAGCAGCAGCTGGTCGAGATCGCCAAGGCGCTCTCGAAGAACGTCCGCCTGCTGATCCTCGACGAGCCGACGGCCGCACTGAACGACGACGACTCCGAGCATCTGCTGGGTCTCATCCGCGGCTTGCGGGACGAAGGCGTCACCAGCATCATCATCTCCCACAAGCTGGGGGAGATCGCGGCGATCGCCGACTCCACGACGGTCATCCGTGACGGCTCGACCATCGAGACGATCGACATGCGCGTCGCCGAGGACCAGCAGACCACGCTGATCCCGCGCCTGATCAAGGGGATGGTGGGCCGCGACATGGATCACCTCTTCCCCGAGCGCCATGCCGAGATCGGCGAGGAGATCTTCCGGATCGAGGACTGGCACGTCACCCATCCCACTCAGCCGGGACGCACCGTCGTCGACGGGGCGTCGCTGAACGTCCGCGCGGGCGAGGTGGTCGGCATCGCCGGCCTCATGGGAGCCGGCCGCACCGAGCTCGCGATGAGCGTGTTCGGCCACTCCTACGGTCGGGACATCTCGGGCACGGCCTACATGCACGGCAAGCCCGTGCGGATGCGCTCGGTCGCCGACGCGATCGAGCAGGGCATCGCCTACGTCTCCGAGGACCGTAAGCAGTACGGATTGAACCTGATCCAGGACATCCGCACCAACGTCACCGCGGCGGGGCTGGGCAAGGTCAGCAGGGGCGGCTGGATCGACTCCAACCAGGAGATCGCGGTCGCCGAGAAGTACCGCTCCTCGCTGAACATCAAGACGCCGACGGTCCTGTCCCTGGTCGGCAAGCTCTCCGGCGGCAACCAGCAGAAGGTGGTGCTCAGCAAGTGGCTGTTCACCGAGCCCGAGCTGCTGATCCTCGACGAGCCCACCCGCGGCGTCGACGTCGGCGCGAAGTACGAGATCTACACGATCATCAATCAGCTCGCCGAGGCCGGCAAGGCCATCATCGTCATCTCGTCGGAGCTGCCCGAAGTCATGGGCCTCTCCGATCGCATCTACACACTGTCCGTGGGCCGGATCACCGGTGAGGTCCCCGCCCAGGACGCCACGCAGGAGCGCCTCATGGAGCTCATGACCATGGAGAGGGAGTGAACACGCCTCATGGCGGGAACCTCTGACCTCAAGGAACTGCTGACGCGCAACATGCGTCAGAGCGGTATCTACATCGCGTTCGTGCTCATCGTCGTGCTGTTCACGATCCTCACCGGGGGAGCGCTGCTGAGCCCCGGCAACCTGACCAACCTGGTGCTGCAGTACTCCTACATCCTGATCCTCGCGATCGGGATGGTGCTGATCATCGTCGCCGGGCACATCGACCTCTCCGTGGGTTCGGTGGTCGCCCTGACCGGCGCGGTCTCGGCCGTCGTGGTGATCGGCAACGGGATGCCCTGGTGGATGGGCGTCCTGGCGGCGCTGGGCACCGGCGTGCTGGTCGGCCTGTGGCAGGGCTTCTGGGTGGCGTTCGTCGGCATCCCCGCCTTCATCGTCACCCTCGCGGGCATGCTCATCTTCCGCGGCATGACCATGCAGGTTCTCGGCAACGTGTCCCTCTCGCCGTTCCCGAACGAGTATCAGTACATCTCCGGCGGCTTCCTCAACGGCCTCATGGGCGGGTACGGATACGACGCCTTCACGCTGTTCCTCGCGGCCGCGCTGGTCGTGGTCTTCGTGATCCAGCAGTACCGCGGGCGTCTGGCGAAGCTGAAGTACAGCCAGCCCGTCGAGGCCCTGTGGCTGTTCATCCTGAAGAACATCCTGGTCGCGGCCGTGGTCATGGCTTTCGCCTGGCAGCTCGCCAACGCGCGCGGCCTGCCGGTGGTGCTGATCCTGCTGGCCGCGCTGATCCTGATCTACGGATTCGTCAGCCAGCGCACCATCATCGGTCGCCACGTCTACGCCATGGGCGGCAACCTCCAGGCCGCGAAGCTCTCCGGCGTCAAGACCCGGCGCGTGAACATGCTGCTGTTCATCAACATGGGCCTGCTCTCCGCGGTGGCGGGCATCGTCTACTCGGCGCGCTCGAACAGCGCGCAGCCGGGTGCCGGCGAGATGTTCGAGCTCGACGCGATCGCCGCGGCGTTCATCGGTGGTGCGGCCGTGACCGGTGGCATCGGCAAGGTCCAGGGCGCGATCATCGGCGGCCTGATCATGGCCGTGATGTCAAACGGCATGCAGATCATGGGCATCCACCAGTCCACGCAGTCCGTCGTCCGCGGCGTGGTGCTCGTCCTCGCCGTCGCCTTCGACGTGTGGAACAAGAAGCGGGCATCTGCGGGAAGCTGAGCAGCTGAGCAGCTGAGTAGCTGAGCAGCTGAGCAGCTGAGCAGCTGAGCAGCTGGGCAGCGGGAAGCTGACCAGCTGGTTCAGCCGACCAGCTGAGCAGTGGCAAGAAGGTGTAGCTGAGCGGACCGTGACCCCTCGCAGAGAGGGTCGCGGTCCGCTCAGCTACATGTTTGTGCCAGGCCGCCGGGACAGAGCCGGCATCGCCGGGAGGCGCGCTTCGTCTGTGCTGGTCACAGGGTCGCGCGAGAGCCGGCGCCTCGTCGCTCGCCGATCCGTTGCGCACCGACCTACAACGATGTAAAGTCCGGGAACACGTAGTCACGTGACGCAGTGCACTCGCACTGATCGCGGGCGCTCGTGGTGCACGGGCATCGATCCACGTCGGTGGGCGGTCCGAGCGGTACGACGCACAGGCCACCGTCGGCCTGTCTCACATGGCTGCCGACCCGGCGGGTTCCGCACGGAGCCCGCGCATTCGTCTCACCGTGATGCCGCTCGGCACCACGGACACCTGATCCCGATGGAGCGATGAGATGAGGACACGTCCACCCCGCCCCGCCCTCGCGCACGGGCCCGGCTCACCGGCCATCAGCCGTCGAAGGCTCTTCGGTGCCGGAGCGCTCGCTGCATCCTCGCTGTCCCTGGCGGGCTGTTCCACACCTCTGGCCGCCGGCCTGCTCGGCTCGGAGCTCGATCCGGGCACCGTGGTGTTCTGGAACCTCTTCGGCGGCGGCGACGGGGTCCGCATGCAGGACATGCAGGCGGGCTACCGCGAGATCTATGGTGCCGGTTCGCTCGAGGCCACCACGCTGACCTGGGGCAATCCGTACTACTCCAAGCTGACACTGGCCACGGTGGGCAACAAGCCGCCCGATGTCGCGGTCTCCCACCTCACCCGCGCCAAGCCGCTGTGGGACGGCGGCATCCTCGACCCCATCACCGAGGAGGACCTGGCGAGCGTCGGTCTCTCCAGCGCCGACTTCGCCTCCCAGCCGTGGGAGGCTCAGATCACCGACGGCCAGAACATCGCCATCCCTCTGGACACGCATCCGTTCACGCTCTTCTACAACCGCGATGTCTGCGAACAGGCCGGACTGCTGGACGGTGACGGCCTGCTCGTCGACCTCACCGGGATGGATACCTTCGAGGCGGCTCTCGAAGAGATCAGCGCCGTCACGGGCGGGATCGCCCTGACCGTCGCCAATGTGGCCGAGATCGCGACGCCCTGGCGCTTCTTCTGGACGTTGTACAACCAGATCGAGGGTGTCACCCCCTTCCTCTCCGACGACGGCGCCACGATCAGCGTGGACGAGGATGCCTTCCTCGAGGTCACCTCCAGGACGCAGAGCTGGGTCGAGAAGGGCTGGCTGAACCAGGGCCTCGACTACGCGACCTCGCAGACACAGATGTTCACCGGCCAGGCGGGCTTCTACATGCAGGGCGAATGGGAGATCGCGACCGCGCAGTCGATCGAGGGTCTCGACTTCGGAATGGCCCCGATCCCTCAGCTCTACGACCAGCCTGCTGTCCAGGCCGACTCCCACACGTTCATCCTTCCCCGGAAGGACCGCACGCCCGAGCAGCGCCAGCAGGCGATGCAGTTCATCAAGACGATGCTCGAGCAGAGCATGACCTGGGCCGAGGGCGGGCACGTGCCCGCCTACGTGCCCACCTTCGAGAGCGAGGAGTTCCAGAGCCTGGAGCCGCAGAGGTACTACGCGCCGTCGGCGGACTACGCCGTCTATGACGATGCGGCCTGGTATGGCGGTTCCGGGTCGACCTTCGAGGACACCGTCGGCGCGCAGCTGGGACTGGTCCAGCAGGGATCCCTGGAACCCGAGCGGGCCCTGCAGGTGATCAAGGAACAGCTCGAGATCTACACGTCCACCCCGAGTCCGCTCTGATCCGGAAGGCACACTCATGACGACGACGTCTCCTGCTGTTCCCCGGCCTGCCGGGGTGAGCGAACGGCCTGCCCGTCAGGTCGACGCGAAGCGCAATCGCCCGCAGGCCTGGCTCTTCATCGCCCCGTTCGGGCTGTTCTACCTGGCCTTCATGATCGGGCCGGCGGTCTGGATGTTCATCGCCAGCTTCTTCAACACCTCGACCGTCCACACCGGGCTCGGGTCGTTCGCGGGCCTGGCCAACTACGCCGAGATGTTCGCCCGCGACGACTTCTGGTCCTCGCTGTGGCACACCCTGCAGTTCACGCTGTACACGGTGCCGCCGCTGGTGATCCTCTCGTTCGTGCTCGCGGTGCTGACCAACCGGGCCTCCCGCGGCCAGTGGTTCTTCCGCCTGGCCTTCTTCCTGCCGTTCATCCTGCCCTCGGCGACGATCTCCCTGATCTGGGTCTTCATCTTCACGCCGTCCACCGGTCTGTGGTCACTGCCCGGTCAGCTCCTCGGCCTCGAGGCCGGGGCAGGGATGCTCGCCGATCCGGCCACCGCGATGATCGGAATCGCGATCGCCACGGTGTGGTGGACCATCGGGTTCAACTTCGTGCTCTACCTCGCCGGGCTTCAGGAGATCCCGCGAGAGCTGTACGAGGCCGCCGCCGTCGACGGGGCCTCGCCCTGGCAGCAGATCCGCAGCGTCACGATCCCGCTGCTGCGCCGGACCACCGCGCTGGTGATCCTTCTGCAGATCATCGCCAGCCTGAAGATCTTCGACCAGGTCTACCTGATGACGTCCGGCGGCCCCGGCATCTCGACCCAGGTCGCGCTGGGGCTCATCACCGAGACGGCCTTCACCGACAACCGGATCGGCGCCGCCTCGGCCGCGTCGGTGCTGCTGTTCCTCATCATCATCGTGATCGCCATCATCCAGCAGGTCGTCGAACGTGCTGGTGCCGAGCGCAAGGGGGCTTCCTGACATGACCGCCACCGACACCCGCCGCAGCGGCAGCTCGGGCGTCTCCGCCGCAGCGCCAGCCCCTCGCCGGGACCGCCCCGGCGGCAGCGGACGCTCGTTCACCGTGGTCACCACCGTGATCCTCGTCGTCTTCGCGATCCTCTGGCTCATCCCCAGCCTGTTCGCCCTGAAGACGTCGTTGTCACCCAATGGCGTCGCGGCGCTCGGCGCCCAGGAGATCCTCACAAACTGGACGCCGACGCTCGAGTCCTACGTGACGCTGATGCAGCAGGGCGACATCTGGAACTGGTACCTCGCCAGCGGTGTCACCTCGGTCGTCACGGCCGTGCTGACGCTGCTGTTCGCCTCGATGGCCGCATTCGCCCTCTCACGGCTCCGGTTCCGAGGGCGCGCGCTGGTCTACCTGCTGATCATCGTCGGCCTCATGATCCCCAGCCAGGTGCTGATCGTGCCGATCTTCGAGCAGTTGAGGATCGTGCAGCTGCTGAACACCTACTGGGCGGTGATCCTGCCGCAGGTTCCCTCCGTCATCGCCGTGTTCATCTTCAAGCAGTTCTTCGACGGCATCCCCAAGGAGCTCGAGGAGGCCGCCCGCGTCGACGGCGCCGGACTGTGGCGGATCTACTGGGGCGTGATCATGCCGCTGTCGCGCCCGGTCACCGCGGCCGTCGCGATCCTCACCTTCGTGTGGACCTGGAACAACCTGCTGCTGCCGCTGTTCGTGATGTCCAACCCGGCGCTGATGACCATCCCGGTCGGACTGGCGACGGTCCAGGGCAGCTTCGGCCTGCGCTACGCCGACATCCAGGCGGGCGCGATCCTGGCTGCGCTCCCGCTGGTGGTGCTGTACATGTTCTTCCAGCGCCAGATCGTCGAAGGCGTGACGGGGTCCGGCCTGAAGGGCTGAGCGCGGCGTAGGCCCCGCCTGCAAGGCCTCTCGGGCAGGCCCGCTCGCACTGAAACGCGCACCGATCCCCCCGATACGTTCCACCCCGGAGACGTATCGGGGGAATCGGCGTGTGCACGGAGTGCGCCCCGTCGGGCCGTGTTCGTCGCCCCGGCGGTCTTCTCCCCGTCCCCGTCGGCATCTTCTTCGTCCCCGCCGGCCCTCCTCTCCGTCTCCGCTCATCTGCTCGCCGTCCCGAGAGGCGGCTCGCTCGCGCAGGTCACGACCGCACAACGGTCGCGGAAAGTGTTGACGGTCACTTTACAACGATGTAAGTTTACTTCACGCGCACGAGACCTCATCGACGAGGGCCCTCGGGCCGTCGGCCGGTTGCGACGGCGACCGCGGCGACCGCACCCAACCACGCAGAGGTGGACAGGATGATGCATAGTTCTTCCCGCGCCGGGACTCCGACGCCCCGGCCTGCTTCCACGCACGCTCCTCCAAGGTCCGGCCAGGTGATGCCCCCGGGTGGTGGCCCGTCCGGAGCCCGTACCATCGGCCGCCGCTCACTGCTGCAGGGGGCCGGCGCATTAGGCGCGCTCGGCGGTCTCGGAGCGCTCTCCGGCTGTGGAGGGGCAAATGCCCGGGCGTCGGACGACATCGCCTTCTGGCACCTGCTCTCGGGGCCGGACGGCGTCACCATGGGCGAGATGCTCGCCGGCTACATGGACACGGAGGGGGCCGCCGACGTCACCCAGACCGTGCTGGCCTGGGGATCGCCGTACTACACGAAGCTCGCCATGGCTTCGTCCGGCGGCCGCGCCCCGGACCTCGCCGTGATGCATGCGGCGCGCGTGCCTGGCTATGCGCCGGGCGGCCTGCTGGACGAGTGGGACATCGACCTGCTGGGCGAGTTCGGTGTGGTGCAGGAGGATTTCCCCGAACTGATCTGGGACAAGATGGTGGTCGACGGCAAGCTCACCGCGATCGCGCTGGACTCCCATCCCTTCGTCCTCTACTTCAACACCGACATCGCGGAGGCGGCCGGGGTGCTCGACAGCGACGGGCTGCTGATGGAGACGGAGACCCCCGAGGAGTTCCGCGAGCTCGCCCTCGAACTCGGCGCGAATGCCCCCAGCGGGTACGGATTGTCCTTCGGGTACCTCGGCGACGGCTCCAACCAGTGGCGCATGTTCTCTACGTACTACGACCAGCTCGGTGGCACGATCGAACTTCCCATCGGTGGGGAGATGCAGTACCAGGAAGATCTGGTCATCGAGGCGGTCGAATTCATCCTCTCGCTCATCGACGGCGAGGTGGGAAATCCCAGCCACGATGGCGGTACCGCCATCTCCGAGTTCGCCACCGGCGGCTCCGGCGCCTTCTACGGGGGCGTGTGGGAGACCGGCAACTACAAAGCCCAGGACGTGCCCTTCGACATCACGATCGTTCCACCGGTCCTGGGTCGACCTGCGGCCTATGCCGATTCCCACGCCTTCGTGCTGCCCCATCAGGCGCGGCCGGACGAGGAACGTCGTCGCAACGTCCACGCGGTGGTCGCCTACCTGCTCAAGCACTCTTTGACGTGGGCGGGCGCCGGGCACATCCCTGCCTACAGCCCGATCCTGGAGGACCCTGCGTACGGAGACCTGGTGCCCCAGTCGCACTACGCCGACGCGGTCGATCACCTCGTCTACGACCCGCCGGCATGGTTCACCGGCTCCGGCAGCGATTTCCATACCTACTTCGGCAACGACATGCAGAACGTCTGGGCCCGACGCACCGAACCGATCGACGGATGGAATGCGTTCGTCGCCCGCATCAACTCGCTGCTGCAGAAGACCCCGCCGATGTGATCCCGCGATGCCTGATCGGCTCGTGCGGCTACCGCACCAGCCCGGTCCTGGCGTCCGCCCGCCCGTTCCGCCCTCGTGATCTGCCGACCGTCCGTCAAAGGAGACGACCGATGACCACCGACGCCCTCTCCGCTCCTCCAGGCGGGAGCGCCCCGCCCGTCGCACCCGATGGCGCTGAGCCCATACGAGCCGGTCGCCAGAAGCGCCGGCGCATCGAGAATCTGCGCGGCTGGCTCTACTGCGCTCCGTTCCTCATTGCCTTCGTGCTGTTCCTCATCTGGCCCATGGCCAATGGCCTGTGGATGAGCTTCACCGGCACCAGCCTCGCGGGCACCAACACCGAATTCGTGGGCCTGGCGAACTGGGAGGAAGCGCTCGGGGATCCGGAGGTATGGCGCTCCCTGGGCAACACCGTGTGGTTCACCGTCCTCTCGACCATCCCGCTCGTGGTCATCGCCATGCTGATGGCTGTCCTGGTGAACCTCGGGCTTCCCGGGCAGTGGTTCTGGCGGCTCTCGTTCTTCCTGCCGTTCCTGCTGGCCTCCACGGTCGTCTCGCAGTTCTGGGTGTGGATGTACAACCCGCAGCTCGGGCTGATCAATACTTTCCTGGGGTGGTTCGGGGTGACCGGTCCCGCCTGGCTGCAGGACCCGAACACGGCGATGATCGCCGTAGTCATCACCACGGTGTGGTGGACGATCGGCTTCAACTTCCTGCTCTACCTGGCGGCGCTGCAGAACATCCCCGACCAGCTCTATGAGGCGGCCTCCCTGGACGGGGCCGGAGGCTTCCGGAAGTTCTTCTCGATCACCTTGCCCCAGCTCGCGCCCACCACGGTGCTGGTGCTCGTGCTACAGCTGCTGGCCTCCCTGAAGGTCTTCGACCAGATCTTCCAGATGACCGGCGGCGGCCCGGGTGGCTCCACCCGCCCGATCCTGCTGTACATCTACGAGGTCGGCTTCACCGGGTATCGCTTGGGGTATGCCTCGGCGGTCTCCTACCTCTTCTTCATCATGATCATCGTCATCTCGATCGCCTACATGGTGATCTCGTCCCGACGGAGCGTGAAGGCATGACCGCCGCCACCCCCACCAGCGAGTCCCTGTCCGCCGTCGCACCCGACGTGAGCGCTCCGGCCTTCAAAGGTGCGGCGCGTCGTCGCCGCGGCCCCACGCCGGCCCGTCTCGTCGCCTTCGCGATCCTCGTGGTTCTGGCGCTGTCTTGGCTGGTCCCGGTGCTGTGGGCGACGCTGACCTCCTTCAAGACGGAGGCCGAAGCGGCCGCCATGCCCGTGACGATCGTCCCCGAGAACGGTTTCACGCTGCAGGCCTACATCAATGTGCTCTCCGAGGGTCTCGTTCCTCGCTGGGCGTGGAACAGCCTGCTCACCTCAGCGCTGGTCACCATCATCACGCTGACCATCTCTGCACTGGCCGGGTACGCGCTGTCGAGGATGCGGTTCATCGGTCGGCAGATGATCATCGCGCTGATCATCGCCTCCATCATGATCCCGGCGCAGATCCTCATCGTGCCGCTGTTCCAACTGATGCTCACGATGGACCTGGTGGACACCTACTGGGGGATCATCCTGCCGCAGGTGGTCGCGGCGCCGATGGTGTTCATCCTCAAGAAGTTCTTCGACCAGATCCCGTTCGAACTCGAGGAGGCCGCTCTGGTGGATGGCGCGAGCCGGTTCCGGATCTTCTGGAGCATCGTGCTGCCGTTGTCGCGACCAATCCTCGGGGCGGTCGCGATCTTCGTGTTCATCGGCGCCTGGAACAACTTCCTGTGGCCGTTCATCGTCATCAACGACTCGAACCTGATGACGCTGCCGACGGGCCTGCAGACGGTGATCAGTGCATACGGAATCCAGTACGCACAGAACATGGCCCAGGCAGTGCTCGCCGCGCTGCCGCTGATCGTGGTGTTCATGTTCTTCCAGCGCCAGATCATCCGGGGGATCGCGACGACCGGCATCACGGGGACCTGACGGAGTACGCCTCGGCTGTCGACATGCCTGCCGAGACCGTTTCGCACCTCCGGCAGATGCTCTCGTCCTGGTCGGTGCGTCCCGCCCGATGCTCGTGAGTGGCACGCACACCGGTTCCACCGATACGTCTCGTTCCTGAGACGTATCGGTGGAACCGGTTCGCTGTACTGCGTACTGCGTATATCGCGCCGCGCGTGCTGCGCGGACCAGATCGCCTTGGTCGACCGCGGCGCCTAGACCTCGCGGGTGCCCCACAGCGCGCGACCGTCGGCCCCCAGGACGCTGAACGTCGGCGTCCAGGCGCCGGCGCTCTCGCGCCACCCGAGGGTGAAGACCCCGTCGAACTCCTGACCGTCGACCGTGAGCGACGCACGATGGCCGGCCTCCAGGCGCCAGCGCCCCGAGACCGCGCCGGTGATGCTGCCATCGCGATGGAGCTCGATCGGTTCGGAGGCGACGATGTCGGGACTGATCGCGCGGCCGTGGTCGAGGAACTGCCACGTGCCCTTGAGGTCGTGGCGGTGCAGCCGGGCCGCCTTCGCTGTCGGGTCCGGTTCGCCGGCGTGCCGGTGGGGTGCGACCACGGGCCAGCCCTCGCGCGTGAAGTGGAGCCGGTGGACGCGGACCTGGTGCAGCTCACCGGTGCCGGGGAAGCGGCTGTGGAAGAACAGGAACGCGTCCTTCCCCTCAGGATCTGTCCAGGCCGAAACGTGACCGGGGGAGACGTAGCCGCTGGTGGGGCCGTCTTCGTCGGCGTCGGCATAGCGGTGGTTACCCATCAGCTTCGCGGCATAGGGCTCGATCGAGGCGTCGTCGAAGAGGGGCAGGTCGGGATCGGCCTTTGCCTCACGCAGATCCTGGCCCATCGGGTCGAGGTAGGGGCCCTCGACGGTGCGGGAGCGGCCCACGCGCACGTTGTAGCCGCCGTCGGCATCGAGCCCTCCGAAGGTCACCATCAGGTAGTAGTAGCCGGTGCGCGGGGAGTGCAGGATGTACGGCGCCTCGATGCGGGCGTGGTTGCCACCCATGAGGTGGATGCCGTAGCCCTGACCCGGCGTCGGCCGTCCAGTGGCCGGGTCGAGATCGAGCAGAAAGATTCCGCCGGAGTAGGAGCCGTAGACCAGGCGGTGGCGGCCGTCGGCGTCGACGAAGGCGTGCGGGTCGATCGCATTGGGGTGGATCCGGGCGTCGTAGATCCGGCCGTCCTCGCTGGGCTGGTCCCACATGCCCGAGCGCAGGAAGATGCCCTCGTCGACGTACGGCCCCTCGATGTGGTCCGCGATCGCCGTGCCCATGGCCGAGCGCGGGGAGGAGCCCTCGCAGGCGCAGTAGTACATGCGGAACCGCCCGTCGGGCGTCTCGCTGACGTCGGCGGCCCAGAGCGTGTCGGTGTTCGCCCACTCGAAGGCCTCGGCGAGTTCCACCGTGACGTCCTCGAACAGCGGGTTCTCGGGCGTCACGAGATCCGCGACGCTCTCCCAGTGCAGAAGGTCGTCGGTGCGGGCGGCAGCCAGGTGCGAGCCGAAGACGTAGTAGCCGGCGCTGGTGAGGATCACGGAGGGGTCGTGGACGGAGACCTCGGTGAACTCGGGGTCGGGCGGGATGTCCGGCTCGGGCGGGCGGGCGCCGGCGGGGCCGGGAGAGAGAGCGAGGGCTCCGCCGGCGGAGAGGGTGGCGGTCGCGGTCAGCAGGCCGCGGCGGGACACGGTGGACATGCTCAACTCCTTCGTCGAGATCCGATTCGGCCCCTCGAACCTACAACGTTGCAAACGGTGAAGACAAGGGTCCGGGCGGCGAAGGCGAGGTCTGGGACAGCGCACCGCCGGGACGAGAGCGCGGGGCAACGAACCGTCGGGACAAGAGTCGGGGGAGACTAGCGGTGGAGCGGGGCCTCGGGCTCAGCGTTCGTAGGTGAGGATGCGGTAGCGCAGGCCGTTGGCCGCTTCGTGCCACCCGGACTCCGGATCGGCCGACGTCTGCCGGAAGGCGCTGGGGACCTCGGGGGCGGTGGTGTCCCCGTCGACGTCGAGGTCGATCTCGGTGACGGAGAGCAGATCCGCGTCGTCCATCGTCTCCCGGTAGACCCCGCCGCCGCCGATCACCCAGATCGTCCCGTCCTGCGCGGCCAGCGACTCCTCCGCGAGGCGCAGCCCTTCCGGCAGGTCCCGCGCGCGTACCGCACCGTCCTCGGCGAAGTCGTCGTCGCGGGTGATGACGATGTTGGTACGGCCCGGCAGGGGGCGGAATCGGGGCGGGAAGGACTGCCAGGTCCGTCGGCCCATGACCACGGGGCAGCCCTGGGTGGTGCGCTTGAAGTGGGTGAGGTCCTCGGGCAGATGCCACGGCATCGTGCCGTCCGCACCGATCACGCCACTGCGCGCCTGCGCCCAGATCATCCCGATGCGCGGGCGGACGGGGCCACCGCTGCCGGCAGGGGCACCGGACCGGGCTGAGGCGCCGGATGCGGTCTCGTCGGCCGGACCCATCAGACCGCGACCGGCGCTTTGATGCCCGGGTGGTGCTCGTAGCCCGCCACCTCGAAGTCCTCGAGCACGTAGTCGAGGATCGAGTCCGGGCGGCGGGTGATCCGCAGGCTCGGGTAGGGGTAGGGCTCGCGGGCGAGCTGCTTGGTGACCTGCTCGATGTGGTTGTCGTAGACGTGGCAGTCCCCGCCGGTCCACACGAAGTCACCGACCTCGAGATCGGTCTGCTGGGCGACCATGTGCGTCAGCAGCGCGTAGCTGGCGATGTTGAAGGGGACCCCGAGGAACAGGTCGGCGCTGCGCTGGTAGAGCTGACAGGAGAGCCTGCCGTCGTGAACCTCGAACTGGAACAGGGCATGGCAGGGCGCCAGCGCCATCGCCGGGATGTCGGCCGGATTCCAGGCGGTCACGATCAGTCGCCGCGACTCAGGATTGGTGCGGATCTGCTGGACGACGTCACTGATCTGGTCGATCACGCCGCCCTCGGGGGTGGGCCAGGAGCGCCACTGCGCGCCGTAGACCGGGCCCAGCTCGCCGTTCTCGTCGGCCCACTCGTCCCAGATGCTCACCCCGCGCTCCTGCAGCCAGCGCACATTGGTGTCCCCGCGCAGGAACCACAGCAGCTCGAGCGCGAGCGAGCGGAAGTGGACGCGCTTGGTGGTGATCAGCGGGAAACCCGCCGAGAGGTCGTAGCGGAGCTGGCGGCCGAACAGGCTGCGGGTCCCGGTGCCGGTGCGGTCGCCCTTGGGGCTGCCGGTCTCCAGGACCTCGCGCAGCAGGTCCTCGTACGGGGTCGGGATGGTCACCGGGAGCGCTCCTCGATATCTGGTGTGGGCGTGGGGCCGGACGTGGGTGCGGAGGCATCGGCCGCTCTCGGGGCATGGACCGCCCCGGAGGCGCCGGGCGCGCCGGTCACCTTCGTGGTGGACTCGCGGACGACCAGCGAGTACGGGATGTCCACGACGCGGGGTGGCCCGTCGAAGCCCTGGATCCGCTCGGTCAGCAGATCCAGGACGGTCGCGGCCAGTGCGTGCTTGTCCGGGGAGATTGTGGTGAGCGAGGGGAAGGTGAACGGTGCGTCGGGCGTGTCGTCGTACCCCGTCACCGCGACGTCCTCGGGAACCCGTCGGCCCAGGCGCCGCAGCAGCGCGAGCACGCCGATCGCCAGATCGTCGTTGCCGCACACGATGCCGTCGATCTCGGGGTGCGCCTCCAGCAGCGCCGTGGCTCCCTCGTAGCCGTCGCTGCGCCGCCAGTCGTCGACCACCTGCACCGTGGCGGCCTCGGGCGGGAGTCCGTATTCGTGGATCGCGGAGAGGAAGCCGTCCCGGCGCAGTGAGCCGGAGCTGTGGGGCTGGTGACCCTGCTCGGTGTCGATCGCACCCAGGAAGGCCAGGGAGCGCCGGCCGCTCTCGAGCAGATGCGTGGTCGCGTCGAAGGCGGCGGCCGCGTTGTCGATGCGCACGTAGTCGCTGCCCTGCGGGAGGGTCTCGGGCAGGTGCTCGCCGATGAACACGGTGGGCTGACTGGTGTGCTTCATCCGCGCGAAGAGCTCCTCCTCGAGCACCAGCGGATTGAAGATCACGCCATCGCCGAAGATGCGTTTGAAGCCCTCCAGCACCGTGCGCTCGGCCTCGCGGCCCCCCGAGGTGGAGTGGAGCACGATCGTCTGGCCGCGCAGTTGGGCCTCCTCGATGAACTCCTGGGCGAGATCGGAGAAATAGGAGAAGTTCAGCGACGGCACCGCCAGGGTGACCATCTTGCTGGCCCCGGTGCGCAGCTGCTGCGCCGCGACCTGGGGGCGGTAGCCCACCTGCAGGATCGCCTCGCGGACGCTCTCCCGGGTCGACTCGCGCACATGCGGGTAGTCGTTGACCACGTTCGAGACGGTCTTGATCGAGACCCCCGCGAGCTCGGCGACATCGCGCAGCGACGGAGGGCGCTGGCGGCCGGTCGAGGAGTGCGTGGGCATACCTATGATTCTCGCACCGAACCGGGCCGCGGCGGCTGCAGGGCGCGCAGCGGTGGGGTCGGGCGATCAGCCCGACCCGCCCGTGAGACCCCGTTGACGCGGTCCTCTCGCTGTGAAAAGGTGTTTGCAACGATGTAAACCTGGCTGTCGCACCTGATCGTCGCACCTGGTCATCGCATCGTGTCCCGTCGCACTGTCGCGCGAACCGGCGCCCACTCCCCAGAAGGATCCTGACACCGATGTCTCCTGCGCTGACCCTCACCGTCAACCCCGCCTTCCGCGTCGCGCCCGTGCGCCGTCGCACCTTCGGTGCGTTCGTCGAGCACCTGGGCCGCTGCGTCTACACCGGCATCCACGAGCCCGATCATCCCTCGGCCGACGAGGACGGCTTCCGCACCGACGTCCTCGAGCTCACCCGTGAGCTCGGCGTCAGCTCGGTGCGCTACCCCGGCGGCAACTTCGTCTCCGGCTACAAGTGGGAGGACGGGGTCGGGCCCCTCGAGCAGCGACCCGCCCGCCACGACCTCGCCTGGCACTCCACCGAGCCCAACACCGTCGGCCTGGACGAGTTCATGGCCTGGGCGAAGAAGGCCGAGGTCGAACCGATGTACGCCGTGAACCTCGGCACCCGCGGGGTCGAGGAGGCCCTGGACGTGCTGCAGTATGCCAACGCCCCGCAGGGCATCGAGCTCTCCGATCAGCGCGCCGCCAACGGGTCGCCCCAGCCGCACGGCATCCGCATGTGGTGCCTGGGCAACGAGATGGACGGCCCCTGGCAGACGGGCCACAAGACCGCCGAGGAGTACGCCCGGGTGGCCACCGAGGCAGCCCGTGCCATGCGTCAGGAGGACCCGGACCTCGAGCTGATCGCCTGCGGCTCCTCGAACTCGCAGATGCCCACTTTCGGGGCCTGGGAGAACACCGTGCTGACCGAGGCCTACGACTTCGTGGACATGATCTCCGCCCACGCGTACTACTCGGAGAAGGACGGCGACCAGGCCTCCTTCCTCGCCTCGGCCGACGACATGGACTACTTCATCGACTCCGTCGTCGCCACCGCCGACCATGTGCGCGCGAAGCTGAAGCGCGACAAGCGCATCATGGTCAGCTTCGACGAGTGGAACATCTGGTACCAGCACCGCGCCGAGTCCCGCCCGCCGAGCGGCGACGACTGGCCCGTCGCCCCCGTGCTGCTGGAGGACGTCTACTCCGCGATGGACGCCGTGGTGTTCGGCAACCTGCTGATCTCCCTGCTGCGCCACAGCGACCGCGTCGCCTCCGCGTCCCTCGCCCAGCTGGTCAACGTGATCGCCCCGATCATGACCGAGCCCGGCGGGCGCGTGTGGAAGCAGACCATCTTCCATCCGTTCTCGCTCACGTCCCGCCACGCCAAGGGCGAGGTGCTCGACGTGCGGCTCCAGTCGCCGACGTTCGAGAACCAGCGCTTCGGCACCAGCACCTCGGGCGACGCGGTCGCGACCTGGGACGAGGAGACCGGGGACCTCACCGTCTTCGTCGTCAATCGCGACGCCTCGGGGCCGCTCGACCTGGGCGTGGACCTCACCGCCTTCGCCGGGCTCGAGCTCGTCGAGGCCCTCACCCTCCACCACGAGGACCCGTACGTGGCGAACACGGCCGATGCCCCCGACACCGTCACCCCGCAGAAGAACGAGTCGATCGCGCTCGCCGACGGCCGTCTGACCGGTGAGCTGCCCGCGATCTCGTGGTCGATCATCCGCCTGAGCCGCACCGGCGCCTGAGCAAGGAGAACTCCGATGAGCAACCCTGCCCGCACTGTCACCACCGGCCTGGCCTCGGCGCTGAGCGCCCCCAGCCCCGGCACCGGTACCACCGGATCGACCGGCCCCTCCAGCAGGCGGACCGACGGGCCCGCGCGCGTGGTCGTCGACCTCGACCTGCCCGGCGCCACCATCTCCCGCCATCTCTACGGCCACTTCGCCGAGCACCTCGGCCGCTGCATCTACGGCGGCTTCTTCGTCGGCGAGGACTCCGAGATCCCCAACACCCGCGGCATCCGCCACGACGTGGTCGACGCCCTGCGCGCCCTGCGGATCCCCAACCTGCGCTGGCCCGGCGGCTGCTTCGCCGACGAGTACCACTGGAAGGACGGCATCGGCCCGCGCGAGCAGCGCCCCCGCATGGTCAACTCCCACTGGGGCGACGTGGTCGAGGACAACTCCTTCGGCACCCACGAGTTCATGGACCTCGTCGAGCTGCTGGGCACCGAGGCCTACGTCAACGGCAACGTCGGCTCCGGCACCGTGGCCGAGATGAGCGAGTGGATCGAGTACCTCACCCGTGCCGACGACTCCCCGATGGCCTCCCTGCGCCGACAGAACGGGCGTGAGGAACCGTGGAAGGTGCCGTACTTCGGGATCGGCAACGAGGCCTGGGGCTGCGGCGGCAACATGCGCGCCGAGGACTACGCCGCCCTGGCCCGCCAGTACTCGACCTACGTGCGCGATCACGCGGGCAACGAGGTCACGCGCATCGCGGCCGGCGCCAGCGATGACGACTACGGCTGGACCGAGGCGCTGATGAAGGCCATCGGCACCCTCAAGGGCCGCGAGACCAAGCCCAAGCCCTTCCAGGCGATCTCCCTGCACCACTACACGATGTCCGGGCCGTGGCAGGACAAGGGCAGCGCCACCGAGTTCACCGAGGACGAGTGGTACCTGACCCTCGCCCGCGCCGCCCGCACCGAGGAGCTCGTCGCCCGCCACTCCACCGTCATGGACCACTACGACCCGCACAAGCAGGTGGGCCTCGTCCTGGACGAATGGGGCACCTGGTGGAACGTGGAGCCCGGCACCAACCCCGGCTTCCTGTACCAGCAGAACACCGTGCGTGACGCCCTGGTCGCCTCGCTCCACTTCGACGGCTTCCACCGCCACGCGGACCGCCTGGTCATGGCCAACATCGCCCAGACCGTCAACGTGCTGCAGGCGATGGTCCTCACCGACCCGGACTCCGGCGCGCTGGTGCTCACGCCGACGTATCACGTGTTCGAGATGAACGCCGGTCACCAGGACGCCGCGGCGCTGGACGCCCACGTGCTGCTGCCCGAGGAGCCGCGCGAGATCGAGGGCCGCACCCTGCCGTCGATCTCCGCCTCGGCGTCGACGACGGGGGAGTCGGCGCTGATCTCGCTGTCGAACCTGGATGCCTCGGAGGGCCGCGCGCTCGTGCTGGACCTGCGCGGCCGCGAGGTCGCCGGGCATTCGGCGCGGGTGCTCACCGGAGCGTGCTCTGCCGCGCACAACACCCCGGAACAGCCCGACGCGGTGGCTCCGGTGGAGCTGACGACGGTGCGCGAGCACGAGCGCGGCCTCGAGGTCGAGCTCCCGCCGCACTCCTTCGCGACGGTGCAGCTGCAGCTGGGTTGAGGGCGGGCCGCGGGTGGGCTGGCGCCTGGCCGCGGCGCCCCACGAACGCTGCGCCCTCGCTCAGCCGTCGTACCCTCACGCAGCCGCCGCACCCCCGCTCAGCCGCCGCGACGCAAGAGGTGCCGCTGACGTGGTACTTCTCGGCGCACGAGCGGTCCCGGCTGGGTCCCGCGACCGCCAGGGCCTGAATGGTGCCGCTGCGGTCGGGTCGAGGGCGAGCCCGTATCTGGGTTGCTCGCGCCTGGCTTGGCTATGGTGAAACAAAGCGTATACAGGTACGGTTACCTGCATACGGTCTGTTTCAGGAGGTGAGAGCCATGGGGGCAGAGACGCTGCGTCCGAAGCACGCGTGGCGTGGGGGCATGTCCCGGAGCAACCTCTACCGCGCGGCCCAGTCGGGGCGGTATGAGCGCATTGCTCGGGGCATCTACCGGCCGGCCGACGCGCCAGCCGCGGACTGGGACTGGATCGAGGCTGCCACCCGTCGTCGAGACGCGACGATCTGCCTGACTTCGGCGCTCGCTTTCCACGACCTCACTGACGCGATTCCTGATGCGCTCGACGTCGCCATCCCGCGCGGAGCCCGCATCCCTGCCACCGAGGCGGCAATCAACTGGCACCTGTTCGCCAAGGACACATTCACCCTCGGCCGCGCTGACATCGCGGTCCCGAGAACGGCCCAACGCATCGGCATCTACTCGCCCGAGCGGTGCATCGCCGATGCCTTCCGCCTTCGCGGCGACGTCGGATACGAGCTCGGCAGAGACGCCCTTCGCGAATGGCTGCGCAGGGGTGGCAGGCCGGCCGATCTCATGGAGATCGCGTCCAGGCTCCCCAGGGCCGAGGGGCCGATTCTTCACGCACTGGACATCCTCGCGTGAGCACAGGCGAGGCCGTCTTTCGGCAGCTTCAGAACCGAGCCCGATCGGACGGCGCCAAGGCCGGTAAGCCCACTCCCACGGCCGAGTACCTCACCCGTCACGTGCTTGAATCGTTCCTTGAGCGGCTCGCCCGCACGGATCACCGGGACAACTTCATCTTGAAGGGCGGCATTCTGCTTGCCGTCTACGGCGTACGCCGCCCCACGAAGGACGTGGACTCTGAAGCGGTCAATGTCTCTGTCACGCCCGAGCACATCGTGGACGTTGTGCGTCACGTGGCGGCAGTCGATGTCGCGGATGGTGTCTGGTTCGACGTGGACACGGTCAGCATCCAGGAGATTCGCGACGACGCCGAGTATCCCGGCATGCGGGTGCGGGTCAACTGTCGTGTCGGGCCTCAAATGCTCGTCGTGGTCTGGGACATCTCCACGGGCGACCCGATCGTGCCGCTGCCGCGGCCGGTTAAGGTTCCTCGGGTGCTCGGTCACGACATAGAGATGCTGGGCTACGCGCCGGAGACCACCGTGGCCGAAAAAGGCGTGACCATTCTGGAGCGGGGGACCGCGAGCACCCGGTGGCGCGACTACATCGACATCGTCCAGCTGAGCGAGAAGCACGGTGTTGATGAGGACCTGCTTCGGGAATCAGCCCAGGCCGTGGCCCGGTATCGCAAAATTGCCCTCGGCCCGATTGCACCTGTCATCGCAGGGTACGGGGCCATCGGCCAGGTGAAGTGGGCTGCCTGGAGACGCAAGGAACGCCTCGAGGACGTCAGCGAGCCTTACCTTGACGCCCAGATGGCCAAGGTTGCCGCAGTCCTCGACCCCGTATTCAGACGGTCTGACCGAGCGTAGGTTCGGTCGCGATTTCCGGACCGGATCGGATGCACGAAGCCGGGGCCGGAAGTTCAGGGCCGGATCGAGTAGGTTCTCGCGTGTGACCGCATCGCCGTCCGCGCCTGCTGCGCCGACTCCTTCGCTGCCCGAGCCTGTCCCCATCGACCTCGGTGGGGTCCGGATCGCCACCTACGAATTCGGAGCGGATGGCAGCGCCTCCCGCGGTGACGTCCTGTTCTGCCATGGCACCCCGTGGTCGGCCCAGGTGTGGGCACCGGTGGCCCGGGCCCTGAGTGTGACCTTCCGCGTGCACCTGTGGGACATGCCCGGTTACGGCCGCTCCGGCAAGGAGGCCGACGTCCCGCTCGACCTCGTGACCCAGAGTGAGCGGTTCGCGCGGCTGCTCGAGCACTGGCAGTTGGAGAGCCCCCACGTGATCGCCCACGACATCGGCGGCGCAGTCGCCCTCGGCGCCCACCTGCGTGGCGGCAGCCAGTTCGCCTCGCTGGCGCTGTGGGACGTCGTGACACTCGACCCGTGGGGCTCGCCGTTCTTCCGGCTCGTCGCCGAGCACGCCGACGTCTTCAGCGCCCTGCCGCCCGCGCTCCACGCCGCCCTGGTGCGCGAGTACATCAGCGGCGCCGCGCACCGCACGCTGACCGCGGAGCAGTCGGAGTTGCTGGTCTCTCCCTGGATCGAGGGGGAGGGGCAGGCCGGGTTCTACCGCCAGATCGCAGCGCTGAGCCCCGAGCACACCGAGCCCCTCGTGGAACGGCTCCACCAGGTGCGCTGCCCCGTGAGGATCGGCTGGGGCGAGCAGGACCCGTGGATCCCGGTCGAGCAGGCGTCCCGGTTGCAGGAGGCGCTGCCGGGAGAGCCGCCGCTGGCCGTGCTGCCGGATGTCGGGCATCTCGCGCCGATCGAGGCGACCGAGCCGGTCGCCACGGCGCTCGCGGAGTGGCTCGCTGGGGCCGCTGATCAGGGCGCTTCGGCCAGCGCCTGACCGCGCTGACGGCCGGGCTTCTCCGGCGGTCGGCCGCACCCGATCTGTATTCAACCGAAGGGTTGACGACGCCGCGGAGTCGGCGTAGCGTCTCCGTTGTCAACCAGGAAGTTGAGAAAGGGAGGTATGGACGACGACACTCTCTCGCGGGCCTTCGCCGCTCTCGCCGACCCCACCCGCCGCGACCTCGTCTCCCGACTCACTCTCGGTGACGCCACCGTGGGCGAGCTCGCCGCCCCCTATGACATGTCGCTGCAGGCCGTGAGCAAACACCTCGCGGTCCTCGAATCGGCCGGCCTCGTCACCCGCCGGCGCGATGCCCAACGCCGCCCCGTGCATCTCGACGCCGAGACGCTGGGGGAGCTGACCACATGGATCGACCGACATCGCAGGGCCGCCGAGGCACGCATGTCCCGCCTCGACGAGGTCCTCGAGCACGCAGGAACCCCTGACACAGGCCTCACCGATTCTCAGGAGACATCGCCATGAACGTCACCGACCGTCTGACCACTGCCGCCATCGAAGCCGACCCCGACGTCCCCCTGATCCGCATCACCCGGGACTTCCCTGCTACTCCGGAGCAGATCGTCCGCGCTCACACCGACCCGGACCTCTACGCCCAGTGGGTCGGGCCCAAGGACCTCTCGACCCGCATCGACCACTGGGACGCCCGCACCGGCGGCTCCTGGGCCTTCACCAACATCCGGGGTGAGGAGGAGTACTCCTTCCACGGCTGCTTCCACGAGGTCTCCGAGAATCGCATCGTCCAGACCTTCACCTTCGACGGCTGGCCCGAGGGGGTCTCGCTGGAGACGATGCGATTCGAGGACCTGGGGGACGGCTGGACCCGCATGCACAGCCAGTCGCTGACCGACTCCTTCGAGGCGCGCGGTCAAATGCTGGAATCCGGCATGGAAGTCGGCATCAACGAGGGCTACGCGAAGCTCGACGAGCTCCTCGAGGCCGGTTCCGTGCCGGCGGGAGCACAGTCTCCTGCGGCGGAGCAGACAGCGTGAGCACCCCGCTGCCCCAGCTCCCGCCCGACGCGAAGTACCGCGCCATCTCCGACCGGTTCACCGAGACGGTCGGCGGGGTGAAGGACTGGGACGCACCCACGCCCGTCGCGGAATGGCGTGCCCGGGATGTCGTCGACCATCTCGTCACGTGGCTGCCGGCCATGATCCACGGGGGCTCGGATGTCCGCTTCTCGGCCGGGCCGTCGGCGGACGACGACCCCGTCGGCGCCTGGAACCATCTCGATAGGCAGGTCCGTGAGCTGTTCGAGGACCCGGCTGCCGCGCAGCACCTGCACTCGAATCCGCACACCGGCCAGGACAGGCCGGTCCCGGACGTCGTCGACTCGGTCTTCACCGGGGACGTCTTCTTCCACACCTGGGACCTGGCTCGCTCATCGGGCCAGGACGACGCGCTCGATCCCGACATGGTCCACGAGGCGCTGGCCGGGATGAGTGCCATGGAGGAGATGCTGCGATCCAGCGGCCAGTTCGGGCAGCAGCAGCCCGTGCCGCAGGAGGCGACCGAGCAGGAGAAGCTCTTCGCCTTCCTGGGCCGCGATCCGCGATGGGAGGCTGCGGCCGGCTGATCTCCTCCAGGCCCGATCGCCGAGCGGACCCTTCGGCGTCAGACGTTCCCGCGGGAACGTCTGACGCCGAGACACGTTCCCGCGGGAACGTTCATCGGGTCGGCGCGACGGTGCGCGGAGGACGCTCGTGGCCGTGCGGAGGCGTTCCCGCGGGAACGCCTCCGGGCGAGGTCGTCGACGTCTTGTCGCGGCACATCACTCGCGGCACGCCGCCCGCCGATCAGGAGTCGCCGCTCGAGGCGGGGAACTCGTCGTCGCTGACAGGCATGGCCCCGACGATCGCGGGCACCTCATCGGCCGTCACCGGGTGGTCGAACACGGCCGCGTGCACCCGGACGTCGAGGTGGGCGCCGCGGGGTATGTCCCGCGGAGCGGACCAGGCGAGGCTCGTGCCGATTCCTACGTAGTCCGATGCGCGCACGAACCACGGGTCGACACGACTCTGCGTCTGGATGTCCTGCACGAGCACGAGACTGGTCCACTCGTTGCCGTGGCGTCGCTGGACGACCAGGAACGGACTCGTCGACCCATGGGCGATCGACTCCCCGTGACCGTCCTCGACCAGGATGCGGGTCTCGTCCGCGTCGGGCAGACGCCAGAACAGGCCCCCGTACCCCGCCCCCAGCCGGCCCCGGTTCGCGGGGCTCGTCAGGCGCACGTCGGCGGTGTCCGCGTACAGGCGGCTGCGCCAGGCAAGGCCCCACCCATAGTGCTCGGGCAGGACGAACGCCCGGAGGCGTCGCCGTTCGAGCAGGACGTCGCGGCCATCATGATCGAGCCACCTGACCTCCGAGCGCAGATCGCGCCCGGTCTCCGCGGTCTCCGTCCCGCGGATCTCCTGGACACCCTGGTTCGCCAGCAGGGTCGAGCCACGGCCCTCGACAAAGGTGCGCCCTCCCCAGTACGTGGTGCCGTTGACGTCGGGCAGGGCGAGCGACAGACCGAAATGATGCCGATGATCGACCGGATTCGTGACCGTCAGCGCTCGTCCGTGCAGAGAGCGCACGGGGTGCAGGTGAGGGCGCGGGCTGTGGACGGGGGCCATGGACGCCCCCGTCACGGCGGCGGTCAGCAGCGTCCCCCCGTGCAGAAGGGTCCAGTCCCGACCTTCCCGCACCCAGCCCAGCGGCTTCTTCGCGAGGTCGGCATCGTATGCCCCCGACAGTGCATCGGCATGGTCGGGAACGGGCACTCTCGACGGCGGCACGCGCCCCGTGCTGTCGCCGACGATCAGCTGCGGCTCGAGCAGGACATCGCCGACGGTCTCGTCGGCGCCCGGGCTCTCGATGTGGTCGCGCAGCCGGGTCCAGGCGACCGCGCCCGGATCCAGCTGCTCCTGGCCGACGGTGGTCAGACGCGGCACGGCGAAGCGGGACAGCTCGATGCCGTCGAAACCGGTGACCGAGAGGTCTCCGGGCACGTTGACGCCGAACTCGTTCAGGCGCGCCAGGATGCCGAAGGCCGTGAGGTCGTTGAACCCCAGCACAGCGGTGGCCCCGGATTCGAGCACCTGCTCGGCCACCTCGTACCCGTCGGACATGGTCGAGCCGCCGTGGATGGAGCGGAGCGTCGTCCCCGGGGAGGCGTCGACGAGGCTGTTCAGAGCGGTCAGACGTGCACGGTTGGCCGCGCTGCGGGGCGGGCCGGCCACGTACAGCAGATCCCGGTGCCCGAACGCCTCGAGATGACGGACCAGCTGCGTCATGCCTCCCGCATAGTCGATGCTGATGGTGGTGGCGCGGCCCGCGGTGGTGCGACGGTTGACGAGAACCACGGGAGCGATGGTGCTGACGAGCTCGTCGAGGACGAGGTCGTCCATGCGGGGCGAGACCAGCACCACCGCGTCGCAACGGCGGCGTGCCTCGCGGGCGATCGACTCCTCCCGCTCCGGTGAGGAGGCCTCCGCGACCAGCACGCTGTATCCGTCGGCCTCCGCGCTGCGGGAGAGACCGCGCAGGATCGCCTGGAACATGGGGTTGCCGAGGTCCGGGACCACCAGCGCCACCGTCAGGGTGCGCCCGGTCGAGAGATTGCGGGCAGTGAGGTTCGGACGGTACTGCAGCTTCTGCGCCGCCTCCTTCACACGGAGGCCGATCGACGGATCGACGCTGGTGCGGCCGTTGAGGACGCGCGACACCGTGGCGCGGGAGACCCCGGCCGCCTCCGCCACCTGGGTGATGGTCGGCCCACCTCCGCCTCGGGGCATCAGATGTCACATCCTTCGCAGTGCACGGTCACCGGGCTGAAACTCGCCCTCCGGTCGTCCAGGACATGGTCCACCATGCTCCCGGCCGCGGCGAACAGGCCGACCTCCGCGCCGATCCACCGTCCCTTCGTACTCTGCCATCCGGTCAGCAGCCACTGGGGAGGTGCCGCCCCCGCAGGGCGACCGGCCGGGGCCGCTCGGCCCGGCGATGCCCCCAGCGCTATGCGACCTGCCTGATCGCAGGTCAGATGCAGGCGTATCGAGGCCTCGGCGGTCGGGTCCGCCGTGAGCAGCCGGGCGCGGTGGATCGTCTCGTCGGCCGCGTCCTGCGGCATCGTGCCGTGGACGAGGGCTATGCCGTCCCCGTCCCGAACCAGTCCGACCCACGCGTAGCTCAGCCCGAGCACTACGATCCCCGCCCGCTCGGGGGCGGCATCGCGGCGCGGGGGTGCAGCAGGAAGGTGGAGCTCCACCTCCCAGCTGCTCGGCTGCCCCGGAAGCTGCTGGCCGAGCACGTCACCGAGCTGCCGGAGATCGGCGCGGGGACTCGGCGCGAAGGCCAGGTCCAGTCGCCCGTCCCCGGTGCGCCACCGGTCGGCCCGGGGGTTGGCCTGCCAGTGCCAGCGCGGAGCGAGCTCGCGCGAGGTGAAGTCATCGGAACGCCGCGGCTCCGTGTAGCCCGTGACCGGACCGCTGCCGCCCACGGCGCCGACCTCGGGGACGACGGCGACCGGACGGCCGCGGGTCGCGTCGACGGGCTCACCCATGTGGGGCCACCCCTCGGCGTCGAAACGGACCGGCTGGACGTGGGTGACACGGCCGAAGACGTCGCGGTCCTGGAAGTGGACGAACCACCAGCAGCCCTGCTCGTCGTCGACCAATGCGCCCTGGTGGGGACCATTGACCGGCGTGTCGTCCTGCTCCAGCACCACGCGGTACTCGTAGGGGCCGCGGAGGTCGCGGGAGCGGAAGACGACCTGGTACCCGTCGGCGACCCCTCCCGCCGGGGCGTAGATCCAGTACCAGCCGTCGTGGACGTACGCCTTGGGGCCCTCCAGGGTGAGCATGCCGGGGATCTCGGCGCCGTCGATGAGCACCTCGGATGCGGTCAGCGGGGCCGTGAGGTCCGGGGTCACCTCCAGCAGCGAGAGGCGATTCTTGATCCCGGCGCGCGACCGCGCCCAGCCGTGCACCAGATGCGCGCGGCCCTCGTCGTCCCACAGGGGGCACGGGTCGATCAATCCGTGCCCGGCGAGCAGGAGCCGGGGCTCGCTCCACGGACCCGCGGGATGCGGCGCGTCGATCACGAAGATCCCGTGGTCGGGGTCGGGGTAGACGATGAAGAAGGTGCCGTCGTGCTCCCGGATGCTGGGAGCCCAGACGCCGCTGCCGCGCCGCGGGAGCGCATAGTGCTCGAGCGGGACCAGCGCCGGCAGCGCATTGGTCACGTGCTCCCAGTCGACGAGGTTCGACGAGCGCAGCACGGGCAGTCCCGGGGCTCGATTGAAGCTGGAGGCGATCATCCAGTAGTCGCCGCCGACGCGGATGACGTCCGGGTCTGGCCAATCCGCATCGAGGACAGGGTTCGATCGGTGTTCCAACGTGACTCCTCCGCACGGCCTGCTCAGGGCGCTGGTCCGATTCGTGCGGGCGCTTCCGCGCGACCTGCGGGGAACCGGTTACACAGCCTGCTGCGCGCACACTATCAGGTGGCCGGCCGCGGTGAGGCCCTTGAGGTCGCGTGGCCGGGCGACGCCGTGACCAGTAGAGATGGAGCCGGGGCGGCAGGCTGCCCAGAATCTTGTTCGCCCGCAGCGTTGACAGCCGGGAGATCGCCACTCACACTGGGGAGACCGCGGGGAACCGGTTTCACACGACTGTTCCCCGCCCGTGCTTCGACGACGAACAAGGATGGCCAATGGCGGCTGACCCCGTACGCGACCCCAGGATCTCGTCTCCTGTGCTCGCCGCAACCGTGCCTGAGCCCCCTGCGGGAAAGGCGGCCGTACAGGCGCGCAAGAGATCGCTGGCCGCGATGCTCTGGCGCCACCGGGTGCTCTACCTGATGGCACTGCCCGGAATCGTCTACTTCCTGGTGTTCAAGTACCTGCCGATGGGCGGTCTGATCATCGCGTTCCAGGACTACCAGCCGTTCCTGGGGATCCTCAGCAGCCCCTGGGTCGGCTTCGAGCACTTCGTCCGCCTGTTCACGCAGGACACGTTCTTCATGCTGCTGCGCAACACCCTGGTGCTGTCGGGGCTGCTCATGCTCATCTCGTTCCCGGTGCCGATCATCCTCGCGCTGCTGATGAACGAACTGCGCGGACGCTTCTTCAAGCGGAGCGTGCAGACGATCATCTACATCCCCCACTTCATGTCGTGGGTGATCGTGGTGTCGCTGTTCTACGTGCTGCTCACGACCGACGGCGGGGCCATCAACAACCTCATCACCTCGCTGGGCGGGCAGCCCGTCGCCTTCCTCACCGATCCCGAATGGCTGCGCCCGATGTACGTGTTCCAGCACGTCTGGCGCACGGCGGGCTGGGGGACGATCGTCTACCTGGCCGCCCTGACCGCGGTCGACATGACGCTCTACGAGGCCGCCGAGATCGACGGCGCCAACCGGTGGAAGCAGACCTGGCACGTCACCCTGCCTGCCATCCGGCCCACGATCATCGTGCTGTTCATCCTCTCGATCGGTGACTTCCTCGAACTCGGGTTCGAGCACATGTTCCTGCTGCTGAACTCGATGAACCGTGAGGTCGGCGAAATCTTCGACACCTTCGTCTACACCGCCGGCATCCAGAACGGCCAGCTCAGCTTCGCGACCGCAGTGGGCCTGTTCAAGGGCCTCGTGGGGCTCGTGCTCGTGATGGGCGTGAACTCGCTGGCGAAGCGGATCGGCGAGGAAGGGGTGTACTGATGTTCGGTTTCGAGCAGTTCGTGGCCCTGAACCGCCGGCTCTCCGGGCTCTGGCGCCTGGCCTGGCTGAACATCCTGTGGATCGCGGTGACCGTGGCCGGTCTCGGTCTCGTGGGTTTCGGTCCGGCGAGCTACGCGCTGGCCAAGTATCTCCATCACTGGCTGCGGGACGGCACCACCCCGCCGGTGGCCCCGACCTTCTTCCGGTACGCCCGGGAGCTGCGGTGGCACCCCGTGGTGATGGGGGCGGTCCTCCTGCTCGCCGGCGCCGTCATCCTGGTCAACCTGCTGAGCCTCTCGGACTGGTACCTGAGGGCGGCGAACCTCGCGGCAGCCGCCGTGCTGTGGATCCTCGGCGCCTACGTGTTCTTCGTGATGGCCGCCCTCGACGTGACCGGCATCCGTGCACAGCTCAGCAGCGCCCTGCTGCTGGGGGTGGGCTCGCTGCACTGGACCATCATCGCCACCACCACCGTGCTGGTCGGCTACGGCCTGATGCTGCGCTTCGCCGCGCCGCTGCTGGTGATGTTCGGAATCGCCCTGCCCGCCCTCGTCTTCGCCGCCGTCTGCCGGCGGATCCTCCGTGATCTCGAGATCTCCTCGGAGGCCGACCCCCACCCCGTGCTGCGCGTGCCAGCGCACCCGGCGGAGCGCACCGACGCGTCCCCGCCTCGCCCGACGAAGACCGCCGAGCGGTCGTCGTCTCTCCCGAAAGGAACCCCGGCATGATCACTCGCAGAACTCTCCTGTCCTCCGCACCTCTGGCCGCCACCGGCGCCCTCGCCCTGTCCTCCTGCGGAAGCAGCGGCGGCGGCTCGGCCGGCGCCGGTGGCGGCTCGCTGACCTGGATGTCGATGCTGCACACCCCGTCCACGCCGCAGGCGGACGGCCCGGTGATGACCGCGCTGACCGAGCACACGGGGACCGATTTCCAGTTCCAGTGGGTTCCGGACGCCTCCAAGGAGGAGAAGGTCAACGCGGCCCTGGCCTCGGGCTCGGTCGCCGACATCACGTCCCTGAACCAGCTGGCGATGCCGTCGATCCGGGACGCACTCAGCTCCGGACTGTTCTGGGAGGTCGAGGAGTTCCTCGCCGACTATCCGAACCTCAGCCAGATCAACCCGGACACCCTCGAGGGGGCACGGCTGGACGGTGCGCTGTACGGCGTGCCGTTCCAGAAGCCGCTCGCCCGCTACGGCGTGCTGGTGCGGCAGGACTGGCTGGACCGCCTCGGCCTCGAGGTGCCCCACACCATCGAGGAGCTCGGCGAGGTCGCGAAGGCCTTCGCCGAGGACGACCCGACCGGCACCGGCGCCGCGGCCACCGGGTTCATCGACCGTCAGGAGAGCTTCCTGGTCGGCTTCCGATCGCTCGCCGGCTACTTCGGCGCGGGCGACAAGTTCCAGCTGGACGACGCCGGCAACATCGTCCCCGCCTGCACCACCGACCCCTGGAAGGAGGCCATGCAGTGGTACCGCGAGGTCTACGAGGCCGGCGGCGTGAACCAGGAGTTCATCACGATGCAGAAGCAGAACCAGCAGCAGGCGATCGCGCAGGACAAGGGCGGCATCGTCGTCACCGGGCTGTTCGAGGCCAAGAACTACGTGGCGCTCGCCGAGTCGATCAACCCCGACACCGAGGTGTCGTGGACGCTCATCAACGACATCACCTATGCGGACGTGCCGCGGCGGATCGTCTCGGACACCGGCGGGGGCATGGGCGGCCTGATGTGCTTCTCGACCCAGTCGCTCACCTCCGAGGAGGACCTCGCCCGCGGGCTGACCCTCATCGACGAGCTGCTCGAGGAGCCCGCCTTCCAGCTCATGACCAACGGCATCGAGGGCACGCACTACGAGATGGATGACGACGGGGTGGTGACCATCATCGATCAGCCCCTGTGGGAGCAGCAGGTCCAGCCCTACAACGGCTCACGCCCGTCGGACCTGGTGGAGATCTACAAGTCGTCCGACGAGTACGTGAACCAGGCGAACGAGATGATGGACGAGAACGCCGAGTACGCCATCACCAACCCGGCGCAGTCGCTGACGTCCCCGACGTACGACAACCAGTGGGCGACCATCGAGCAGGCGCTCAACGACGCCTACAACACCTTCATGATCGGCCAGACCTCCATGAGCGACTACGAGGCCGCCATCGAGGCCGTGCGCTCCCAGGGCCTGGACGACATCATCGCCGAGTACACCGAGGCCTACGACGCCGTCAACGGCTGACGGTTCGCCTCCGCCGCGCTCCCCTCCGCTCCTTCCACCGATCGGGAAAGGTCCCTTCGTGTCGACCCTGGACATCTCCGAACCGCCCGTCGCCGAGCTGGCGACCACATGGCTGCAGCACGCCATCGACCGGGCGGCGGCCCGTGGGGGCGGTCAGGTGCGCGTGCCCCCGGGCACCCACCGCACCGGAGCGATCCGGCTCCGCTCGGGCATCGATCTGCACCTCGAGGCCGGCGCGCTGCTGCAGTTCGTCCCGGATCCCGCGCTGTACCCGGCCGTCGAGGCGCGCTGGGAAGGCACGGCAGGCCTCGTCCACTCCCCGTGCCTGTTCGCGCACGGGGAGAGGGACGTCTCGATCACGGGCCTGGGAACCGTCGACGGGGGCGGCGCGACCTGGTGGGAGACGTTCCGGCAGCGGCGCGGCGACCTCGAGCATCCGCGCCCGACCCTGATCGGCCTGCACGGCTGCGAACGGGTCACGATCCGGGACGTCTCCCTGCGCAACTCCCCGGCCTGGACGCTCCACCCCGCCCTGTGCGACGACGTCACCATCAGCGGCATCCGGATCAGCAACCCTGCGGACTCGCCGAACACCGACGGGATCGATCCGGAGTCCTGCCGCAACGTGCGCATCAGCGACTGCCACATCGATGTGGGCGACGACTGCATCGCGATCAAGGCCGGCACCGAGCACACGCCGGACCGCGTCGCCTGCGAGAACATCGTCATCAGCAACTGCACCATGATCCGCGGTCACGGCGGGGTGGTGATCGGCAGCGAGATGAGCGGCGACGTCCGCAACGTCGTGATCAGCAACTGCGTGTTCCAGGGCACCGATCGTGGGATCCGTCTGAAGACCCGCCGAGTGCGCGGGGGAGTGATCGAGGACGTGCGGGTGACCAACGTGGTCATGGACGACGTGCTGTGCCCGATCACGGTGAACCCCTTCTACTTCTGCGGGCCGGAGGGCAAGGAGCCCCACGTGGGGGACCGCTCCGCGCGCGCCGTCGACGGGGGCACCCCGCGGATCCGCGGGCTCCATCTCGCACATGTCACCGCGAGGAACGTCCACGCCTCGGCGGGTCACCTCTTCGGACTGCCCGAGGCGCCCCTCGAGAACGTCACCCTCGACGACCTCGACGTCACCTTCGCCGCCGATCCGCGGCCGGGAGCGCCCGAGATGGCGCTCGCCGTGGAGGCCCGGACCCGATCCGGCATCGAGCTCGGGTTCGTGCGGGGCGGCGAGCTCAGCCGGGTCCGGGTGGCCGGCGCCGACGGGGCCGCGGTGTCCACACACGCCTGCGAGGGTCTCGAGCTGGAGGTCAGGGGGAGCGATGACGGTTCTGCATGAGTCCCGCCGGCTCCGCCGTCGCACCGCCGAGATGTGGATCGCAGGTGTCGGGATGGCGCTGGCGATTCTCTGCCTCGGCGGCTTCTGCCTGGTCATGAACGGGGTGGATGCCGCGACCTTCGAGCGCGACGTCATGCCCTCCCTGCTCGGCGCGGATCACGGCATGGGCCCGCAGGAGGCGTTCGAGGCGGCTCGCGTCCTCGGAGCCTGGTTCGGCGCGACCCTGATCGTGGTGCTGCTGCTGTCGACGGCCGGGCTCTTCCTCGCCCGTCGGCTGCCCACCCGCCGCACCACCGGCTGGTGGTTCTTCGCCGCGGGGCTGGTCCTGCTGCTGGGGAGCCAGCTGATCCTGTTCCCGCTCGCGTTCGTCTTCTTCGCGACCGCCGCCCTTTTCGCCCTGCGCCCGCTCACGGATGGAAGCCCTTCATGACCACCGCACCACCCAGCCCGCCCACCGACGCGGGGAGCAAGGCAGTCCTGGCCACGCGCCCGCCACGCCGAAACGGCCGGCCGCGCCTGCGCCGCCTCAGCACGGGGGAGCAGATATTCCGGGTGATCAACGTGATCATCCTCAGCGGCTTCTCCCTGATCTGCCTGATCCCGTTCGTCCACGTCATCGGCAGCTCCTTCGCGAGCCCCGGTGAGCTGGCCACGACCAACTTCCTGCTGATCCCGCGGGAGGTCACCCTCGATGCCTACCGCTACATCCTCTCGACCCCGACGATCTTCCGTGCGATGGGAGTGTCGGTGTTCGTGACCACAGCGGGCACGCTGCTCAGCCTGGTGGTCACGGCGCTGATGGCCTATGCCCTGGCCAAGCCGTACCTGTTGGGGCGCCGAACCATCAACTTCCTGGTCGTGTTCACCATGCTGTTCAGCGGCGGCATGATCCCCACCTTCATCGTGGTCTCCTCGCTGGGGCTGCTGGACTCGCTGTGGTCGCTGATCCTTCCGGTGACCGTCAACGCGTTCAACTTCGTGATCATGCGGAACTTCTTCCAGGGCATCCCCGACAGCCTCGAGGAGGCGGCGCGGATCGACGGCTGCTCCGAGCTGGGAGTGTTCGCGCGCATCGTGCTGCCGCTGTCCATCGCCTCGATCGCCACCATCGGCCTGTTCTACGCCGTGACCTACTGGAACACGTACATGCACGCGATCCTGTACATCAACGACTCCTCGAAGTGGCCGATCCAGGTGCTGCTGCGCCAGATCGTCATCGTCGCCAGCGGTGTCAACGCGGACGCCTCCTCGGTGAGCGTGGTGCCTCCGGCGCAGTCGGTGAAGATGGCCGTCATCACCGTGGCCACGATGCCGATGCTGCTGCTGTACCCCTTCATCCAGCGCTTCTTCGTCAAGGGCGCGCTCATCGGCTCGGTCAAGGGCTGAGCCGCACCCCACCGATAAAGGATGATCATGCCGTCCGTTCCCCGCCGCAGCCTCCCTGCCCTGGCCGGTGCCTCCGTGGGCGCCGCCGCCGTGCTCGCCGGCACCGCTCCCGCTCTCGCCCGGCCCACCGCGACCACGCCGGATGGCGTGCTGGCCCTGATGCGGGTCCCCACCGGCAGGTCCGGTGCCGGCGGCGGTCGCGTCTGGTCGCCGCGGCCGACGGGATTCGCCTCCGTGCCCTCCCCCGAGCTGCCGGAGGGCACCACGGGCGGACTCGGCGGTCGCGTCGTCACCGTCACCACGGCGGATGCGCTCGCCGAAGCCATCGCGGCCGACGAGCCGACGGTGGTGCTGGTGAGCGGGACGATCGAGTTCCCCAGCGGAACCATCACGGACGTCTCCGCGAACACGAGCATCCTCGGCGTCGGCCGCGGGGCCGAGATCGTCGGGGGCGGGCTGCGGCTGCTCGAGGTCTCCAACGTCATCATCCGCAACCTCACCGTCCGGGACTCCTTCGTCGCGGGGGACTGGGACGGCAAGTTCGAGACCAACGACAACGACGGCATCCGTGTGGATACCTCGCACCATGTCTGGATCGATCACTGCGAGTTCGCCCGGCTCGGCGACGGTCAGGTCGACATCCGCAAGGACTCGACCGACGTGACCGTGTCCTGGTCCCTCTTCCGCGACCACAACAAGACGCTCGGCGTGGGCTGGACCGACAACCTCGTCACCACGCTGACGCTGCACCACAACCGGTTCTCCAACGTCCACCAGCGCAACGGCAGCATCGATCAGGTGAGGATCGGGCACGTGTACAACTGCTGGCTCGCGGGCGCCAGCTCGTACGGCATGGCCTCCCGCGGTGCCACCGAGCTGCGCATCGAGCACAGCGTGTTCGACGCCGTCCGCAACCCGATCGGCACCAGTGACGAGCAGTCCCGGGTCGCGCAGAACGGCAACGAGCGCACCGACTCCTGGGGCGACTGGGAGGACACGGGCATCGACGTCGACCCCGCCGACCACTACGACTACGACCTCGACCCTGTCGATCAGGTGCGCGACCTGCTCACCCGGAATGCAGGCCCCCATGGGCGCACGGAGCGCACGCCGCGGCGCCTGCATGTCTCCCAGGACGGGACCGGTGACGTCTCCTCCATCCATGCCGCCGTGGGGGCCGCGTGGCGCAGCCCCCACCCCGTGGAGATCATCGTCCACCCCGCGATCTATCGCGAGGTGATCTCCGTCTGGCCGGGGTGCGACGGCCTGGAGATCCGCGGTGCCTCCGGTGATCCCGCCGACGTCGTGGTCACCTACGACAAACCTGCCACGGACTGGGCGACCGTCACCGTGTTCGCCCGGGACGTCGTGCTCGCCGCCCTCACGCTGGAGAACACCTACGAGGACGACACCGGGGGCGACCGCGCCGCCTATCCGCTGCGCTCGATCGACGACACGCTCCGGCTCGAGGACGTCCAGCTCACGGGCGGCCCCTGGGAGATATCGGATCCGCGCCTCTGACCAGGGAAGACCAGCCGCCGACACAACAGATCAAGGAAGATCATGATGGCCACATCCACCCGAAGCCGGCGCACGGCCCGCGCACTCGTGACCGCGTCGGCCGCCCTGATGCTGATGATTCCCTCCACCGCCGTGGCCGGCCCCGGCGGTACTCACGGCCCGCGCGATACGCACCCGCGCGATCCGGCCATCACCGACCGGCAGGTCCTTCCCGATGACGACGGCTGGGCCAGCGCCGGCGGCGGCACCACCGGCGGCGCCGAGGCGAACGAGGAGCACGTGTACGACGTCTCCACCCGGACCGAGCTCGTCAACGCTCTCGCCGACACCGGAGACGAGCCCGCGATCATCCGGGTCCACGGCACCATCGAGGTCAACGCCGACGAGAACGGTGATCCCCTCACCTGCGAGGAGATCGCCGAGGGCACCGGGTACATCCTGGAGGAATACCTCGAGGCCTACGACCCCGAGACCTGGGGCCGTGACCGTAAGCCCGACGGTGAGATGGAGGAGGCCCGCGAGGCCGCCGAGCAGAAGCAGCGCGCCCTGGTCGACATCCGCATTCCCTCGAACACGACGCTGATCGGCGCCGAGGAGGGCGCCGGGCTGACCGGCGCGAACCTCACCGTGAGCGGGGTCCACAATGTCATCATCCGCAACCTCGTGCTCGCCGACACCTATGACTGCTTCCCCTCGTGGGATCCCACCGACGGCGACGAAGGTGCTTGGAACAGCGAGTACGACAGCGTGCGGATCGTCGACGGCGCAACCAACATCTGGGTCGACCACAACGCGTTCACCGACGAGCCGATGACCGACGACAAGCTGCCGACGTACTTCGGACAGACCTTCCAGCGGCACGACGGTGCTCTTGACGTCACCAACGGCTCGGACCTGGTCACCGTCAGCTGGAACAGCTTCTCCGATCACGACAAGCTGACCCTGGTCGGGTCGACCGACAGCGCCGACCGTGGGGACCCGGGCAAGCTCCGGGTCACCTTCCACCACAACCTCTACGAGGGCGTGGGCCAGCGGGCACCGCGCGCCCGCTGGGGACAGGTCGACGTCTACAACAACCACTACGTCATCACTGACGACCAGACCGTCGACTACGGCTACTCACTCGGGGTCGGCCACGAATCGCATCTGTGGGTCGAGGCGAACGCCTTCGACATCACCGGTGACACGCAACCGGGGCAGCTCCTGTCCTTCCTGCGCGGCGAGGTCATCGTCACCGAGGGCAACCTCGTCAACCATCGTCAGGTGGACCTGCTGGCCGAGTACAACGCCAACGCCGATGAGGACGAACAACTCGCCGAGGACACCAGCTGGGAGCCGACGCTGCGGGCCTGCGAGCACAAGGTCCAGCACGTGGCCGGTGTGGTCGATGCCTGGGCCGGTCCCGAGTTCGGTCCTGCGCCGGGCCGTCTTCACGGAGGCTGCTGACCTCCGTCCGGCTGCGTCGCACGCCCCAGCAGCGTTCCCGCGGGAACGCTGCTGGGGCGTGCGGACCCTCCCGCGGGAACGTCTGTCGGCCGACGGGCCGTTCCCGCGGGAACGCCCCACGGCGCGAGTAGCGGCCATTGCCGAGCGCGCGGTCCCACGACGTGGACTCCGTGCCGTGGATCACGGTCAGACCCGCGATTCCGCATAGGCTTTCGGGATGTTCTCGAATCTCTCGGCCGGCGCGCTCGGCCTCTCCCTGGACCATCCGTCCGCCGTCGACCTCGCCGCGAAGCACGGCTTCGGCGGTGTCGACCCGGATCTCGGCTACTTCCGGTCGCTCGGCAGCACCGCAGCTGTGGCCGAGCACGCCGCGGCGGTGCGCGAGCGCGGCCTCGAGTGGGGGATGACCGGCCTGCCGATCGGCCTCGACGCTCCCGCCGAGGAGTTCCGCCGATCCCTCGCCGATCTGCCCGCCGCGCTCGAGCTGCTGAAGGCGGCCGGGGTCACCCGGGTGGGGACCTGGATCCGCCCGATGCACGACGAGCGCACCTACCGCGAGAACTGGCGGCTCTTCGCCGGCCGTCTCGCCCTGGTCGCCGAGCTCCTGGCCGAGGCGGGGATCCGCATCGGCCTGGAGTACATCGGCCCGAAGACGTTCTGGTCCACCGAACGCTTCCCCTTCATCCACTCGCTGCGCGAGGCACGGGAGCTGATCGCCGAATCCGGCGCGGGCAACGTCGGCCTGATCCTGGACAGCTACCACTGGTACACCGCCGGCGAGAGCGCCGAGGACCTGGTCGGCCTCACCGACGCCGACCTCGTCTCGGTCGATATCAACGATGCCCGCAGCGATCGCGAGCGCAACCAGCAGCAGGACCTGGACCGTCGCCTGCCGTACCAGACGGACGTCATCGACCTGGCCGGATTCATGGGCGCCGTCCATGCTGCCGGCTACACCGGGCCGGTGAAGGTCGAGCCGTTCATGAAGGAGCTGGCCGAGCAGCCCGTCGACGACGTCCTCGCGGACATCTCGAGCCGGCTCGACCGCGCCGTCGCGAGCCGCTGACGCACCGCCGCATCCCACCCCAGCGAAGGACGACGACATGGAACCGCCCCTGACCGGAGCCGACTCCGTGGCCGAGGCCGCCGTGGAGACCACCGCGACGGCCGAGGCCGCCACCGCCCGCCGCCGTCTGCGCTTCCTGCTGGGACTGGCCGATCACTTCGAGGACCGCCAGGGCCGGCGCAGCGCCCGCGCCGGCAGCACGGCCGACGGCGCGGCGGGCGACGGCGCGACGGGGGATGCGGCATCCCCCGAGACGTCGGCCCCCGCCGCAACGCCGCATCTGGACGATCTCCCCGCTGCGAGCGGCACGGAACCCCAGGACGTCCGGATCCGCACGGCCGACGGCGATGTGATCCCCGCCTTCCTCCTCCGCCCCGCTCCGGAGGTGGCGACGGGCGCCGCCGTCGTGCTGGTGGCCGGCCACGGCCGCGGCATCGACGACCTGGTCAGCACTGATCCGGCCGACGAGTACCACGACGGCCTCGCCCACAAGCTGGTGCGCGCCGGGCTGACGGTGCTGTGCCCGGAGATGATCAGCTTCGGACGGCGCCGCGTCCCCCGCCCGGACGGTGCCGAACCCTATGAGGACACCGAGAACTCGTGCGGCATCGATGCCGCCCGCCACCTGCTGCACGGCCGGCCGGTGATGGGCCACCGTGTGGCTGACGCCCGCGCCGCCGTGCAGGCGCTGCGCGAGGTGCCCGGGGTGGACCCGCAGCGGGTGGCCGTCGCGGGCGGCTCCGGAGGCGGGGCCGTCTCGCTGCTGCTGGCGGCGGTGGACCCGACGGTCGCCGGCGCCCTGGTCGCGAGCTATTTCTCCTCGTTCGAGGCGAGCCTGTGCTCGATCCGGCACTGCCCCTGCAACATCATCCCCGGCCTGCTGCCGGAGCTGGAGATGGCGGACATCGCCGCCCTCGTCGCGCCCCGGCCCCTGGTGCTGGAGGCGGGTGAGCACGACCCGATCTTCCCGATCGAGGCGACGCGCGCCTCGTTCGCGCAGCTGCCCCCGGTGTGGCAGGCGCTCGACGCCGCGCCTCCCGAGCTCGTCGTCACCGACGGCGGCCACGCCTTCCGCGGGGAGCGGTCCGTGGAGCTGTTGGCCGAGCGACTGGCCTGAGCCTCAGACCGCGTCGCCGAGCTTCCCGGACAGGCGCTCCAGGCGCTCCTGGCTCGCGCCGTCCAGCCCGATGATGCGGGCCTCCTTGCCGCGGTCGGTGTACTTCGACTGCACGGCATCCAGCGCCGCCACGGTCGAGGCGTCCCACACGTCGGCGTCGGTGAGGTCGATGATCACGACGTCCGGATCGCCCGCATAGTCGAACTGATAGACCAGATCGTTGCTGGAGGCGAAGAACAGCTCGCCCACCACGCGGTAGCGGCGGATCTCCGGGGCGCCGTCGTCGTCGATGTCGCTCTCCCACACCGGCTCGATGCGCACCAGGTGCGCCACCCGCCGGGCGAAGAGGACCATCGCGGCCAGGGTGCCGAGGATGACGCCGACGGCGAGGTTGTGGGTGGCGACCGTGGCGACCACGGTGATCACCATGACCAGGGTCTCCGGCACGGGCATCAGCCGCAGCGTCGAGGGGCGGATGCTGTGCCAGTCGAACGTGGCCACGCAGACCATGATCATGACCGCCACCAGGGCGCCCATCGGGATCAGACCGACGATGTCGCCGAGGGCCACCAGCAGGATCAGCAGGAACAGGCCGGCGAGGAAGGTGGAGATCCGGGTGCGCGAGCCGGACTGCTTCACGTTGATCATGGTCTGGCCGATCATGGCGCAGCCGCCCATGCCGCCGAAGAAGCCGGTGACGATGTTGGCAACGCCCTGGCCCCAGGCCTCGCGGGTCTTGTTCGAGTGGGTGTCGGTGATGTCGTCGACGAACTTCGCCGTCATCAGCGATTCCAGCAGCCCCACCAGCGCCATGCCCAGCGCGTAGGGGCCGATCAGCTGCAGCGTCTCGAGGGTGAGGGGGACGTCGGGGATGAACAGGCTGGGCAGGGAGTCGGGCAGCTCGCCCTCGTCGCCCACGGTCGGCACGCTCCAGCCCGAGAAGAACACGACGGCGCTGATGACGAGGATGGTGATCAGCGGGGCGGGGATCGCGGTGGTGATCTTCGGCAGCACCACCAACATCACGATGCCGACGGCCACCAGTGCGTAGACCAGCGGACCCACGCCCTGGCCGTACAGGTGCGGGATCTGCGCCATGAAGATGAGGATGGCCAGGGCGTTGACGAAGCCGGTCATCACCGAGCGGGGGATGAACCGCATCAGCTTGGCCACGCCCAGCGCGCCGAGGACCACCTGCAGCACGCCGGCCAGCAGCACCGTGGCGACCAGGTAGTTCAGGTCGCCCGTCTGGTGCATGACCGGGGCGACCACCAGGGCGACTGCGCCGGTGGCGGCGCTGATCATGGCCGGGCGGCCGCCGACGATCGCGATGGAGATCGCCATGGTGACCGAGGCGTACAGGCCGACGGCCGGATCGACGCCTGCGGCCAGCGAGAACCCGATCGCCTCGGGAATCAGGGCGAGGGCGACGACGAGGCCGCCGAGCACCTCGGTCTTCAGGCGGCGGGGGTCACGGAGCGCCTCGAGGACGCCCATCGGGCGCTGCTGGGAATGCGCGGGGGCGGGAGCGCCGCCGAGGGCAGGGCTGACTGACGTCACGAAGCATCCTTGGGGAGAGGAGATGGGAGGGAGGCCCGAGGAAGCGGACGAGTCCGAGGGCCGACGACCAACCCTCACGTTACGGGAGGTTCAGTGGTTCTCGCACCCGGCGGGCGTTGCGCGATGGGTCACAGGTACGGGGTCGAGGGGTGGCAGCGACGGTCTACCGATCCGTCGCGTCCAGGGCGGTCCCGCTCTCCTCGGGGCCGGCGATCTCGCGCAGACGCGCCAGGAACTCGTCGGCCATCGCCACCTTCTTCTCCAGAGCGCTGCGGCGCTCGATCGCGATCTGCTCGAACTCGCGCAGTGTGCGGAGGGCCTCGGCGGGGGCGCCCGGCCCGTCGGCCGCGTCGGCGACATCGAGCAGCTCGCGCATCTGCTCGAGGCTGAAGTCCAGCGGTTTCATCCGTCGGATGAGCAGGATGCGTTCGACGTCCTGCTCGGAGTAGAGCCGGAACCCGCCCTCGGTGCGCTCCGAGGGGGTGACCAGGCCGATCTCGTCGTAGTGGCGCAGCGTGCGCAGGCTCAGCTCGGTGCGCTCGGCGACCGCTCCGATGTGCAGCAGTTCGCGATGATCGTCCGTCGGGCTCATACGGTCAGTGTGCCCGATGGGGCGGCGCCCTCAGATCAGCCGGGAGAGGTCGATCTCCACGGGCCGTTCATCCCTGAGCTCCACGTCGAGCAGTGTCTCTCCACGACGCACCGAGTGGGTGCCCAGCGCCCCCGGACCCACCGCGCGCAGGTGCAGCGCGGTGACGTCGGCGTCGGCCCAGGTCATGTCGACCTCGATGCCGGGCCGCGCCCGTAGGCCGCGGACCGACCCGTCGGTCATGATCGGTGGCAGCGCAGGCAGCAGCTCGATCTCGCCACGGTGGCTCTGGAGCAGGCATTCGGCGAGAGCGGCGACGATCCCGATGTTGCCGTCGATCTGGAACGGCGGATGGGCGGAGAAGAGGTTCGGGTACAGGCCGCTGCGCTCGACGCCGTCGGCGGTCTCGGCCGGGCGCAGGTACAGCTCCAGCAGGGCCTGAACCCGGTCCGGGCGGCGAAGGCGTGCCCACAGGCAGGTCTTCCACACCAGCGACCACCCCGTGGCCTCGTCCCCGCGGGCCTCGAGCGAGGCGGCCGCGGCGCGGGAGAGCTGATCGGACACGGGATCGGTGCCGGGGTAGAGGAAGCCGAGGTGGGAGACGTGCCGGTGCTCGGGCTCGACCTCCTCGAGCCCGTCGGCGTGCCATTCGAGGATGCGGCCGTCGGCCCCCGTCCGCGGCCCGGGCACCCGGTCCAGCGCCGCCCCGGCGCGGCGGACGATCTCGTCGTCACCGCGGCCGGTCAGGCGGGATGCCGCGATGAGGAGCTCGAAGATCTCCCGCACCAGCCAGCGGTCCATGCCCGTGCCCTCGCTGAGCCCGACCGGGGTGCCGCCGGGTGCGACCCATTCGTTCTCCGGGGAGGTCGAGGGGAAGGTGAGCAGCTCCCCGCCCTCCGTCTCCCACAGCAGATCGAGAGCGAAGGCCGCTGCGTCGCGCAGCGCGGGGAAGCGGCGCTCGGCGATCGAGCGCGGCTCCTCCCCGCCGAAGGCGGCGATCGAGGAGAGCTCGCGCTCGAGCCAGAGGCCGCCCATCGGCCACGAGGACCACTTGGGATTGCCCCGCACAGGATCGGTGTAGCCCCACGGGTCCGAGTTGTGGTGGACGGTCCAGCCGTCGGCGCCGTACACACGGCGGGCCGTCTCGCTCCCGCTCTCGCGCAGCATTGCGACGTAGCCCTCCAGGGCCCCGGCTGCGCCGGGAACGTGCGCGACGCCCGCCGCCCAGTGGTTCATCTCCAGATTGATGTTGACCGTGTAGTTCGAGTTCCACGGCGCCAGGACGTGGGGATTCCAGATGCCCTGGAGGTTCGCCGGCGGCAGGCCCGGACGCGAGGAGGAGGCGAGCAGGTAGCGGCCGTGGGCGAAGGTGGTGGCGAGCAGCTCCGCATGCTCGGAGCCGCTGAGCTCCAGCTCGACATCGCCGGCCCCGAGCGGGAGACGCTCGAGGTGGCGGCTGCGGAGGTCGAGCTCACCGCGCGCCACCGCGGCGTCGGCCTGGCCCGTCGCCTCGGCGAGAGCGTCGGCGAGGGGGCGGTCGGGGTGCCGGCCCATGCCCTGCCACGTGGTGACGATGGCGCAGACGACCAGGATGCGGCCCCTCTCGCGCCGGGTGCGGACGACGACGGCCGCTCGGCTCGCGTCCTCGGCGTCCCACGCGAGCTCGGCGACATCGCCGTGGCGGGTCGGCACGCCGTCCGACGGGGCGCGGAGGACGAGGGTGAGGCCGTCCGGCCCGGAGGTGCGCCGTTCCTCGACCAGGGGGGAGGTGAACTTGAGCGCGACGTCGGCGCCGTCGGGGCAGGGGGCGGCATGGACCAGGACCTCGTCGGCGGTGCTGACGAAGGTGCGGTGCTCGCCGTCGGGCGTCCGTGCGGTGTGCTCGAACCGTGTGAGATCGAGTGTGCGCTCGACGAGCTGCTGGGTCCCGTCCGCGCGGGACAGGCGCACCTGCAGATCCCCGACGGGCTGATAGGCCTGTGCCCACGCGGCCCCGAGCTCCTCGATCGAGTTCTGCGCCTCGACGATCTGCCCGGATCCGAACTGCGATCGGGCACGCGTCAGAAGCTCTGCCGCGTCCTCGCGCGAGGTGCACCTGTTCCGGGTGGTGCTGGGGGAGCCGGACCACAGGGTGGTCTCGTTGAGACTGAAACGCGCCACCTCGGGGTCACCCCAGACCATGGCACCGATCCGACCATTTCCCAGAGGCAATGCCTCCAGCCAGCGCGTTGCGGCGTGACGCCGGTTGAGAGTATCGGGCGGCGTCATGACAGGTTTCTCCTCGGGATCGGGGGTCGCGGTCCCAGCGGCAGCGCGCTGGGCATCGCGTCTCGGCAACGCTAAACATCCTATGTCTGAGGAGCCATGGCGTCGAGGGCCCACGCGGGAGCGAGAGGGCGGGCGCGAGAGGGCGGGCACGTCCGGCGCCGGGCGCGACGGGAAAGCGCTTGAAACCCGGGCGCTGACATGATCTACTGAGCCCCCGGAACGGAAAGCGGTTACCGTCATCCGTCGCTCACGACGGATGCAGCTCGTGCGCGACGTGGCGCGCGAGCAGCCGGGATCGCGGCCGTTCCTCTCAGTCAGCCCAGCACGGACTGCCGCCGCGCCGGCCGCGGCCGCACATGAAGGAGAGCCGCCACATGGCCACACGCAGGATCGGGATCATCGTCAACGGGGCCACGGGACGCATGGGGTATCGCCAGCATCTGGTGCGCTCCCTGCTCGCCATCCAGGACCAGGGCGGCGTCGAGCTCACCGGCGGCGACCGGCTGCTGCCCGAGCTGCTGCTGGTGGGCCGGAACGAGGAGAAGCTGACCGCCGTGGCCAAGCGCCACGGCCTGACGCAGTGGACGACGGACGTCGAGGCCGCCCTGGCCGACGAGGACTACGAGGTCTACTTCGACGCCCTGGTGACCAACCTGCGCGTGGCCAACCTCAAGAAGGCCATCACCGCCGGCAAGGCGATCTACACGGAGAAGCCCACGGCGGAGTCCTTCGCCGACGCCCTCGAGCTGGCGCGCCTGGCGAAGGAGGCCGGCACCGTTTCCGGCGTCGTCCACGACAAGCTCTACCTGCCCGGCCTGCTCAAGCTGCGCCGCCTGATCGATTCCGGCTTCTTCGGCGAGATCCTCTCCGTGCGCGGCGAGTTCGGCTACTGGGTCTACGAGGGCGACTGGCAGGCCGCCCAGCGTCCCTCCTGGAACTACCGCGCCGAGGACGGCGGCGGCATCGTCGCGGACATGTTCCCGCACTGGAACTACGTCATCGAGAATCTCTTCGGCCGCATCGCCGACGTCTACGCCCAGACCGCCACCCACATCCCGGCCCGCTGGGACGAGAACGGCACCCGGTACACCGCCACCGCCGACGACGCCGCCTACGGCGTCTTCCGCCTCGAGAACGGCATCGTGGTGCAGATGAACTCCAGCTGGGACGTGCGCGTGCGCCGCGATGAGCTGGTCGAGTTCCAGGTCGACGGCACCAAGGGCTCCGCCGTCGTGGGCCTGCACAGCGCCCACATCCAGCCGCGCGAGGCGACCCCGAAGCCGGTCTGGGATCCCGACGTCAAGGACGGCCACGACTACTTCGACGACTGGATCGAGGTCCCCGACAACGAGACCTTCGACAACGGCTTCAAGGTGCAGTGGGAGGACTTCCTGCGCCACTACATCGAGGGCCGCCCCTATCCGTTCGACCTGCTCTCCGGCGCCCGCGGGGTTCGCCTGGCCGAGACCGGCCTCGCCAGCTCCGCCGAGGGCCGCCGCATCACCCTCGACCCGCTCACGGAGGTCTGAGCACCATGACGAGCACCGATCTGACCCTGCTCGACGAGGACGGCCGTCTGCGCACCATGCCGCTGGGGGAGGCGGTCCCCTTCGCAGCGCCCACCTCGCCGCTGCGCTCGCGCACCGTGTTCGCCGCCGTGCACGTGGTCCCGATCGTCCACGGGGACAACACCCCCGGCGCCCCGGCGGACATCGACTGGGAGGCGACCATCGCCTTCCGCCGCACCATGTGGTCGCGCGGTCTCGGCGTCGCCGACGCCATGGACACCGCCCAGCGCAACATGGGGCTGGACGCCGCGGCCACCCGCGAGCTGATCTCCCGCACCGCCGACGCCGCCCGCGAGGCCCTCGCCGATCCCGCGTACGCGGGCCTGTTCCGGGACGGCGCGCAGGTGCGCGACCTGGTCGTCGCCGGTGTCTCCACCGACCACCGCAGCGAGCCTGAGCTGAGCCTGGACCAGATCGTCGAGGCCTACCGCGAGCAGCTGAGCGCGACCGAGGCCACCGGCGCGGGCGCTGTGCTCATGGCCAGTCGTCACCTCGCCCGGGCCGCGACGTCGGCCGAGGACTACGAGGAGGTCTACCGCCGCGTGCTCGAGACCGCCACCGAACCCGTCGTGCTGCACTGGCTGGGCACCGCCTTCGACCCGCAGCTGGCGGGCTACTTCGGCTCCGGCGACACCGCCGAGGCCTCCGAGACGCTGCTGCGGATCATCGAGGAGAACCCGGCCCGGATCCGCGGCGTGAAGATGAGCCTGCTGGACGCCGAGGCGGAGGTCGCCGTGCGCGAGCGCCTGCCGCGCGGCGTGCAGATGCTCACCGGGGACGACTTCCACTTCTCCCACCTGATCGTGGGGGAGGGGGCCGACGGGACGACGGCGCGCACCGACCAGCCGGAGGGCAGCTTCTCCCACGCCCTGCTCGGCGCGTTCGCCGTCACCGCGCCCGCCGCCTCCGCAGCGGTCCAGGCACTGGATGCCGGAGAGCCGGATCAGGCCCGCCGCATCCTCGACGCCGCCGAGGAGCTCGCCCGGCACGTCTTCTCCGCTCCCACCTACCACTACAAGACCGGCGTCGCCTTCCTCGCCTGGCTGAACGGGCACCAGCCCGCCTTCACCATGGTGGGCGGGATGCACTCCGCCCGCAGCCTGCCCCACCTCTCGCGCACCATCGAACTGGCCGCGAGCACCGGCAACCTCGAGCGCCCCCAGCTGGCCGCCGAGCGCTGGCACGCCATGCTGCGCCTGGCCGGATACGAGGTGGCTCGGACTGACGCTGCTGACGCTGTCGGCGCCGGCGCCGCCGGGACCGACGCCGCTGGCGCCGGCGCTGCTGGGGCCGCCGCCGGGGGAGCCGACGGACCGGACGGCCTCACGGAAGGATCCGCCGCATGAACACACCCGCCCCGGAGACGACCGGCACGCCCCGTCTGTCCATCAACCGCTGGACCTGCCGCACCACGCCGATCCAGGAGTTCCTCGAGGCCACCGCTGCGGCCGGCATCGAAGCCGTCGGTCTGTGGCGCCAGGACGTCGCCGAGGTCGGACTGGAGGCCCTGCGCCGCCGGGTCGATGACGCCGGCCTGCGCGTGTCCACCGTGTGCCGCGGCGGCTTCCTCACCGCCGTCGCCGAGGCGGACCGCGCCGCGGCGCTGGAGGACAACCGGCGCGCGATCGACGAGACCGCAGCTCTGGGCGCCCCCACGCTGGTGCTCGTCGTCGGCGGCATCAGCCAGGAGGACAAGGACATCGCCGGCGCCCGCGCCCGCGTCGCCGAGAACATCGCGGCCCTGGCCCCCTACGCCGAGGAGCGCGGGGTCACGCTGTCGATCGAACCTCTCCACCCGATGTTCGCGGCCGACCGCGCCGTGGTCTCCACCCTCGACCAGGCCCTGGACATCGCCGAGGCCACCGGCAGCCCCGCCGCCGGCGTCGTCGTGGACACCTATCACGTGTGGTGGGATCCCTACCTCGAGCGCGCCATCCAGCGTGCCGCCGACGCCGGCCGCCTGCTGAGCTACCAGGTGTGCGACTGGAACCTGCCACTGGCCGCCGAACCGCTGTTCTCCCGCGGCTACATGGGCGATGGCTACATCGACTTTCCCGCCATCACCCGCATGATCGCCGCGACCGGCTATGACGGCGACATCGAAGTGGAGATCTTCCACGTGGACGTGTGGGCCACCCCGGCCGCCGAGGCCATCCGCACCGTCGCCGAGCGCTTCGAGCAGTTGGTCCTGCCGTACGCATGACGGCCGCCGGCTGACCGTCGATTCCGATCAGCCGGTACTCCAGCGTCCAGGCGCGTCGATATGCGTCGCGTCGGACCGCTGGAGTACCGCCGAGTCGGACCACCGCTCACCACGATCGCCCCGGACGTCTCGGCACTGTTCCGGCACCTCGTCACGCGGGCCGAGCGCTGCTGAGTGAGGAGTCGGGGGAGCGATCCGACGGCGCTTCGGGCCGATTCACGCTGGTCGAGCGGGCCTCTCCGTGGGGTCCAGTAGTCAGCCGGCGACCGGAAAGATCTGCAGCTCGGCCGGCGTATCGGCGGCACGGAGGCGCTCGTCGCACGCGAGCAGCGGAGCGTCGAGCCCCTCTGCCAAGGCGAGGTAGGAGGCGTCGTAGGCCGCGCACCGGTGACGGAGGGACCAGATGCGCTCCGAGAGCGGTGCAGCGTCGTACCGGGCGATCGACATCGCGAAGTGCGTCTCCCGGAGAGCGTCCGAGTCCTTCGGGAGGAGCTTCCGCCCGCGTTCCAGGCCTCGCAGCGTCGAGAGGACCTCGATATCGAGCAGATGCGGGGCTCCCAGGGGCCGGGTCGCGACCGCTCGGGTCAGCTCATCCGGTGCGTCGGCGCTGATGAGCGCTTCGATCATCGCCGACGCGTCCACCACGATCACCGGCGATCAGCTTCCAGGGCCTCAAGGATGTTCGCGCGCGTCGGCCCCGATTCCTGGCTGCGATGGCGAATCCGCTCGACCAGTTGCGCATTCGTCGGAGAGGCGGCGATCCGGGGTGGTCCGGACCCGACCGATGCCGCCCTCAGGCTCTGGTGGTCAGGGCGGTGGACTCCCGAAGCAGCACGTCACCGCGCACATGCACCTCGCTGACGTCCGCGGTGCTGGCCGGTCCGTCGGCGCTATCGGCACCGTTCCGTCCGGCCGCGCCGGTCCCGTTCGTCCCGTCGGCATCCTCCGGCAGTTCCAGGACCCACTCCACGGCCTGGCGTGCCATGTCGTGAAGCGGCAGTGCGATGGTGGTCAGGGAGGGGTTCGCGTCGGCTCCGTCGGGCACGCCGCCGAAGCCGGCGACGGCGACCTGGCCCGGCACGTCGATCCCGCGCCGGCGCAGTTCTCCGAGCGCACCGAGGGCCATCACGTCGGCGGGGGCGAACAGGCACAGCGGCAGGTCCTCGGCGGGGGAGGCCGCCTCCAGGTGCTCCTGGACCTGCTCGGCAGCGAGGTGGCCGCCGTCCCGGGTCAGGCCGGCACCGATGTTCAGCTCCGGCTCGATGCCGGCCTCGGTCAGGGCGGCGACGAACCCGCCGGTGCGGTCCCCGGCCGAGGGGATGCCCTCGATGCCCTGGACGACGGCGAAGCGGCGATGACCTTCGACCACTAGGGAGGTCGCGAGCTCGTGAGCGGCCGCGGCGTTGTCCGGCACGATGGTGCGGCCCACGCCGAGGGACTGGCCCATGCCCACCACGCGGCCCTCGTTGCGGGCGAAGCCCTCCAGCAGCGTGCTGATCGCGGCGTCGGAATCGTTGCCGTAGCGGTGGGAACCCACCAGCACCAGGGCATCGACCTGCTGGGCGATCAGCGACCGCAGTGCTCTGACCTCGGTGTCGATCTCGCGGTCGGTCTGCGTCAGCAGCACCTGGCTCTGGGAGGCGAAGGCCTGCTGCTGGATCTCGCGGGCGATGGTCGCGAAGTAGGGGTCGGCGATGTCGTGGACGACCAGGCCGATCAGCCCGGAGCGGGAGCGCGCCAGGGCCTGCGCCTGCGCATTGGGCACGTAGCCGAGCTTCGCCGCGGAGGCCTCGACCTTCTCCGCGACCGCCTTGCCGGGGATGCGCGAGGAGCCGTTGAGAACGCGGGAGGCGGTGGCCAGGGAGACCCCGGCATCCTGGGCGACGTCGCTGAGACGCACTGCGGGCATCGGGGCTCCTTGTCGGGAGGGGCGGGTCGGGGAAACGCTGTCCGGGCGTTCAGGATACGGCCGCGAAGCGTCTCATGTCCGGCGCTCGGGCACTAATCGTGGTCGCGGGCGTCACGTCGCGATGCACCGAATGACCCGCCGTCTCGAGAGCGTGGCCAGCTACGACGCACCAGGGGACGGGACCAGCAGGGCGTGCAGCGTCTCCGCCTCGCGGGCCAGCGACGCCGGGTCGTCGCCGGGCACGAACTCGAGCAGTGCGTCGTGGTCGCGGTCGTGGACCCGGACGATTTCGAACGCGTCGCGCCACAGCTCGGCGCGTTCGGCGAGAGGCAGGCGGCGTGCTGCGGGCCACCACGAGAACACATGCAGGGTGGAGACATGGGGTAGGGAGGTGCGCAGGTCCCGGATCGCCGCCGCCCGCGGCTGGTCTTGGTGCGGCTGCCAGTACGTGCGCACGGCCGGATGATCCACCTCGTTCAGCAGCTGCAGCGTCGAGTCGATCTCGTCGGTCAGGGTGCCGCCGTGCCACTCCAGGCCCAGCTCGACGTCAGCATCGGCAGCGGCGACGGCCGTCTCGCGGATCCGGGAGACGAGCATCCGGCGCTGCTCGGGTGAGGTCTCACGAGATCCCCGCCTGCCCGCCCAGATGCGGACCCGCGGTGCGCCGAGTTCTCGGGCGGAGTCGAGCAGTGCGGCGGCCTCCTCGGCCACGGAATCCGCTGTGCCGTCGCAGCGGAGATAGGATCCGTAGCTGGCCACCTCGAGCCCGGCCGCACGGGTCGCCTTCCGTGCTGAGCGGGCCGCCGCCACATCTCCGGCGGGGACATGCACGTCGCTGCCCCATTCAATGCAGTGCAGCCCCGCATCGGCGGCGAGGTCGGCGACCTGCCCGACGGAGAGGTCACGAAAGCTGACCGAGCACAGTCCGGAGCGGATCATGCCTCTCCTTCCGCCGGGTCGGGAGGGCCTTCGGCGGTGCTGCTCAGGGCGTCCCGGCCCATGCCAGTACCAGCGGCATAGTATCCGCTCCTGCGCAGACGCCGGGCCCCACTGCGCTACGGTGGCAAGCGCTTGCGCGCACTGAAGCACCGAGACGAACGAGGCTCCGATGGACGAGAACAAGCGGCCCGCCCGCCCCGGACTCCGCGACGCCGAACCGGATTTCAACGCCTGGTCCTTCTGGCGCCAGGCCGACGACGCGGCACAGCAGGCTCAGCGGGAGCGTCTGGCCGAGCTTGCCGCTGACGGCGCCGAGCTCGGCGAGGGCTGTGTCGTCTCGCAGTGGGCCGCCTGCTTCCCGGAGACCCTGGTTCTCGGGGAGGGGGCCTACCTCGCGGCGTTCAGCTACGTGACCGGAGACGTCCGGATCGGCGCCCACTCGACCGTCAACGCGTACGTGGTGGTGCGCGGCGCTGTCAGCATCGGCGAGGGCGTGCGCATCGGTGCCCACACCTCGCTGCTCGGGTTCGACCACCAGTTCGCGCCCGATCAGCCGGTGCGCAAGCAGCCGCTGGTCAGCCGCGGGATCACCGTGGGGGACGATGTCTACATCGGCTCCCACGTCGCCGTCGTCGACGGGGTGAGCATCGGCGCCCACAGCGTCATCGGAGCCGGCGCCGTGGTCACCAGGGACGTGCCGGAGTGGTCGGTCATGGTCGGCAACCCGGCACGGCGCATCCGCGATCGCCGCGAGACCGGCGGACGGTCCTCCGCGCGCCGTGGGGCCCGGGACCTGAGCGAGTTCGCCGACCGGGCCCGCCAGGAGGCCTCCAGCGTTCTGGCGCGGTGCTGGGATGAGGACCAGCGGGCGTTCACCGACACTCCGGGCGCCGAGCCCACCGTGCGCGCCCTGTGCGACGCGGTCGAGATCGCCGAGCTGCTGGAGCCCGCAGCGCTGTGGCAGCTCGACCGCCCGGAGGTGATCCAGCGGCTCACCGCGCGCCAGGACCCGCGCACGGGGCTCATCCCCGAACTCGGCCACGAGCTGGGCGAGCCCACCGCGGCCGACCTCGGCGGGGGAGCGCGGTATCACGTGCTCAGCGCGGGGTACGCCCTCGATCTGCTCGGTGCCCGATTCCCCCATCCGATCGGCATCGTCGACACCCTGCGAGGCCCGGACCTGATCGCCGCCCTCGAGCAGCAGCCCTGGACCGAGCGCGCCTGGGGCGCGGGGGACTGGGTGGACGTGGTCGGCACAGCACTGACGTGGAACCGCGAGTGGTTCGAGCTGCCGGGCGATCTGGAGACGCTCGTCGGGTGGCTGCACCTGACCGTGGACCGCAGCACCGGGGTGTGGGGCCGGCCCCGGGCGTCCGACGGGCTGCGTCAGCCGGTCAACGGCTTCTACCGGCTCAGCCGCGGAACGTTCGCCCAGTTCGGGCTCCCGATCCCGCACCCGGAACGGGTGATCGACACGGTCCTGGCCCACGCGCGCGACGACCGCCGGTTCGGGGTGGGCCGCTCCACGGCCTGCGACGTGCTGGACATCGCCCATCCGCTGTGGCTGGCCCGCCAGCAGACCGCCCACCGCGGCGAGGAGATCACGGCGTGGGCGGCAGGACAGGTGCCCCGGCTGGTCGCAGCCTGGCGGCCTGGCGAAGGATTCGGCTTCGCCCAGCGCCCCGATGCCCGCGGCACGGCCTGCCCCGGCCTGCAGGGCACCGAGATGTGGCTGGCCATCTCCTGGTACCTCGCCGACCTGCTGGGCGCGGCCGGCTCCCTCGGCTACGAACCCCGCGGCGTGCACCGCCCGTGGCCGCGCTGAGGGTTCCTCAGCGCCCGCCGAGCAGCTTGTCCATCGGGACGAAGTCGGAGAACTCCGCGTCCAGCGCCGGGCCCTGCGTCTCGTCGGCCGCCCCACTCGTCGCGCTCGCCGCACCCGTCGCGCCCGCCGGATCCGAGGCCGCCTCGCCGGCCGCCTCCTCGATCCCGGAACGCAGCATGGTGGCCAGCTCGGCAGAGGCCCGCCGCACCCGCGCCGCCAGCGGCTGCTCGTCACCGTGGGCGTCGGCGTCCGCCCCGAAGTCGGCCGAGGCCGCGAACACGACCGTCGGCACCACTTCGGCCTTGAGGTAGCCGAACATCGGGCGGATCGCGTAGTCGATCGCCAGGGAGTGCCGCGAGGTCCCCGCGGTCGCTCCCAGCAGCACCGGCTTCGCCTTCCAGATGTTGATGTCGATCGCGTCGAAGAAGGACTTGAACAGCCCCGAGGGGCCGACGTTGAACACGGGGGTCACGGCGATCACCGCGTCGGCCGCACGCACCGACTCGATCACCATGGACAGCCGCTCACCGGGGAAACGGGTGAGCATGGCGTCGGTGATGTCGTGGGCGTACTCGCGCAGCTCCACGGTGCGCACGTCGACCTCGGCGCCGTCCCGGCCGAGCGCGGAGGCCGCCTCGCGGGAGAGCTGGTCGGCCAGCATGCGGGTCGAACTGGGCGTGGACAGCCCTGCGGACAGGGCGACGAGACGAATGGGACCGGTCATGAGGTGGATCCTCCCTGAAGCATCGAGTAGAGCATGTCAGGCGCCTCGGCGGGCGTCGAACGGCCGCTGGTCCTCGGCGCGCAGGCCGGTCCAGTTGTCACCGGTCTCGAACTTGTAGGTGTCATCGAAGCTGCCCCGCTCGGCCTCGGCGGCGGCGACCTGCGCGGCGTGGGTGGGGGCCTCGGGGACGTCGGCCGGCTTGCGGGCCTCGAGCTCCTTGCGCAGCACCGGGACCACCTCCGTGCCCAGCAGCTCGATCTGCTCCAGGACCGTCTTGCGGGGCAGGCCGGCGTGGTCCATGAGGAACATCTGGCGCTGGTAGTCGCCGACGTGGTCGGCCATGGTCAGGTACCGCTCGACGACCTGCTCGGGGGAGCCGACCGTCAGCGGGGTCATGCGGGTGAACTCCTCCATCGAGGGGCCGCCGCCGTAGACGGGGGCGTGGTCGAAGTAGGGGCGGAACTCGTTGACCGCGTCCTGGGAGTTCTTGCGCATGAACGCCTGGCCGCCGAGGCCCACATAGGCCTGACGGGCCGTCCCGTGACCGTAGTGCTCGTAGCGCTCACGGTAGAGCTGGACCATCTGCTGGGTGTGGCTCATGGGCCAGAAGATGTTGTTGTGCAGGAAGCCGTCGCCGTAGTACGCGGCCTGCTCGGCGATCTGCGGGGAGCGGATCGAGCCGTGCCACACGAAGGGGGCCACGCCGTCCAGCGGGCGCGGAGTGGAGGTGAACTGCTGCAGCGGGGTGCGGAACTGGCCCTCCCAGTCCACGACGTCCTCGCTCCACAGCCGGCGCAGCAGATCGTAGTTCTCGATCGCGATCTCGATGCCCTTGCGGATGTCCTGCCCGAACCACGGGTAGACGGGCCCGGTGTTGCCGCGGCCCATCACCAGGTCGACGCGACCGTTCGTGAGGTGCTGCAGCATCGCGTAGTCCTCGGCGATCTTGACCGGATCGTTGGTGGTGATCAGCGTGGTCGCCGTGGAGAGGATGAGCTTTTCGGTCTGGGCGCCGATGTAGGCCAGCGTGGTGGTGGGGGAGGAGGTCACGAACGGCGGGTTGTGGTGCTCGCCGAGGGCGAAGACGTCCAGGCCCGCCTGCTCGGCGAGCTTGGCCTCCTCCACCATGAGCTGCAGGCGCTCGTGCTCGGTGGGAACCTTCCCGGTGGTGGGGTCCGGAGTGATGTCGGCGATGGTGAAGATTCCGAACTGCATGATCGCTCCTAGCGCGTCTCGTGGCTCGGGAGGGAACGGTGCGTGGCGGTCCCGGCTCGGCCTCCTGTAGATAGTTCAAGAATAAACTACCTGTGCGGTGCGGGCAAGACCCGTCGGCCGCCTCTGGCAGGATGGTGAGGCATGACACGAGCGAGCACCCGAACCCTGTTGGACGCGACCCGGCTGGCCGGACTGGAGACGACCGACGGAGGCAGGATCCTCGCGAAGGTCTCCAGGCTCGATACCACAGGCACGGCGTACCGCAGCGCCCTGGTGGAGATCGAGGGTGACCACCTGGTGCCGCTGACGCGCGGCGCCGCCTCAGTCGGCGCCGTCGCCGCCGCGGAGGACGGCACCACCTTCTTCACCGCCAAGCGCACCGGGGAGGACGGCAAGGAGGCCGACGACGCCCAGCTGTGGGCCCTGCCCGCTCGCGGTGAGGCCCGCGAGGTCGCAGCGCGCCCCGGCGGCTTCGGCGGACTGAGGATCGCCGGGACGCGGCTGGTCGCCGAGCTCGAGGTGCATTCGCAGGCGTCCGACGAGATCGAGCATGCCCGCCTGGCCGCCGAGCGCGAGGAGGCGAAGGTGACCGCTGGGCTCCACGCCGGCTTCCCCACCCGGTACTGGGACCACGATCTCGGCCCGGCCCGATCGGTGCTCGCCCTCGCCGCGCTGCCGGAGGACGTCGCCTGGGCCGAGGCGACTCGCCCCGCGAGCGCTCAGGACGGTGCACCGGCGGACGGTGCAGCCGCGGACGGGGCGCCCACGGGCGGGGCGGCCGAGAAGGACCCCGTCGGCCCGCAGGTGCTGCACTTCCGCCACGTGACCATGCCGCCCGGGCGTCTCGTGGACTGGACCGTGGACCGCGAGGGCACGCGCGCCCTGGTGGCCATGGCCGATTCCCGCGACGATCTGCTGGCCGCCGAAAGCCTGTACCTGCTCGATCTGATCGGCGCCCAGCCACCGCGGCTGCTGCGCGAGCCGACGGCCGAGGCCGAGTACAGCCCGGGCGAGTTCAGCCCCGACGGGACCCGTGCCCTGATCGGACGCGGCCGGAACTGGACCCGCGAAACCAGCCTCAGCTCGAGTGTGGAGGTGCTGGACCTGGCCGACGGAACGTCCTCGACAGTGTGGCCCGAGCTCGACCACTGGGTCGACCCGGTATGGCTGGACGAGGCGACCCTGGTCGCCGCGAGCGACGACCACGGCCGCGGCTCCGTGTGGATCGGCGGCCTCGAGGACCCCGCACCGCGGCGGCTGGCGGGCGGGCCCGAGCAGGACCTGGCCTTCTCCTCGATCTCGGTCGCCGGGGGCGCGGTGGTCGCCTCGGCCTCCGGGATCTCCGTCGCCCCGCACCCGGTGCGCATCGACCCGGCCGACGGGACCGTGCAGGAGCTGCCGAATCCCGCCGATCCGATCGAGCAGACCGGCTCGCTGACGGGGCTGGCCGCCACCGCGGAGGACGGCACCGATCTGCGGGCCTGGCTGCGCCTGCCGGCGGGGGAGGGCCCGCATCCGCTGGTCGTGTTCGCCCACGGCGGCCCGTGGGGGTCGTGGAACGCCTGGACCTACCGCTGGAACCCGGGGCCCTTCGTCGACGCCGGCTACGCCGTGCTGCTGCCCGATCCGGCGATCTCCACCGGCTACGGGCAGGCGATGATCGACCGCGGCCAGCACGAGCTCGGCGGCGCGCCGTTCACCGACATCATGGCCCTGACCGATAGCGCCGTGGCGCGCGAGGACATCGACGCCGAGCGCACCGCGTTCGCCGGTGGTTCGTACGGCGGCTACATGGCCAACTGGGTGGCCGGGCACACCGGGGACCGTTTCCGCTGCATCGTCACCCACGCCTCCCTCTGGGACACCGAATCGATGGGTCACACCACCGACAACGCGAGCTGGGAACGGCCGATGCGCGACCAGAACCGGCGCTACAACCCCAAGGACAGCGTCGGCGAGATCGTGGTGCCGATGCTGGTCATCCACGGCGACAAGGACTACCGGGTGCCGATCGCCCAGGGCCACGCCCTCTGGTACGACCTGCACGAGTTCTCCGCCACCCCGCGCGATGCACAGGGGCGCACCCGCCACCGCTTCCTCTACTTCCCCGACGAGGGGCACTGGATCATGGGCCGCGGCAACGCCGAGGTCTGGTACGAGACCTTCCTCGGCTTCCTCGACCAGCATGTGCGCGGGACGGACTGGGAGGCTCCGGCGACGCTGGGCTGAGGACAGCCCGGGCGCGGCGGGGTCGTCGTAGACATCGCGATGCCGTCCTCGTCGTCGGCCGGGGCGAGGTTCCGCAGGTCGACCTGGACGAACGGCCCCCGTGCGGCCCCGGTCAGCGGCGTCGACCCTCGCCGTCAGCCGTCAGCCGTCAGCCGTCAGCCGTCAGCCGTCAGCCGTCACCAGCTCCACGCGCGGCGTGCCCTGGCCGGTGAGGAGCTTGGAGACGGGGCACCGGGCGTGCGCGGCGTCGGCGATGGTGCGGGCCTCGTCGGCGGCCATGTCCGGGATGCTCACCAGGGCGCGGGGAGCGAATCGGTAGCCGCCGGCCGGATCGCGATGCAGATCGACCTCGACGCTCACGCTGCTCTGGTGCGGGAGCTCTCGTTCGGCGAGCACCACCCGCAGCGTCTCCTCGAGGCACGTGCTCCAGGCCATCGCGAGGAACTGCTCCGGGGTGAACCCCTGGTGCGGTGTCGACGGTCCGCCGGTGGGCAGCGTGGCCCGGTGGGCGGTGGGGCCGTCATGGACGCGGACCTCGCCCGTTGTGCCGTGGATGTTGTCCGTGCGGGCCGTGTAGAGAGCAGGGTCCTCGGGGTGGGGCGAGGAGGTCGGACCGGAGGAGGCACCTCGATCGTCGGCGGTCATGACGTCAGCGTACGGGCGAGGCCGAGTGCGGGGGAGGGCGGACACCCTGGCACTGCGGCATGCGCCGCATGACGCTCGGTCACACGTCCAGGAGAAGGGGAAGGGCCATGGCGACACCGGATGTGCGACCGGTGGGCGACCTGCCGGACGCGCTGGGCAAGACCGCGCCGCGCGAGCTGCAGGCGGCAGGAATCGACTCACTGGAGAAGGTCAGCAGGCGCACGGAGGCGGACCTGTTGGCGATCCACGGCGTAGGCCCCAAGGCGATCCGCATCCTGGCCGAGGCATTGAGCGAGAAAGTGCTGACGTTCGCTCAGGCCGAGTGACACGGGGACGCGCCGGTCACTCCTCAGCTGACGTCCTCGGCGGGAGCGTCCCACGTGTTGCACACGCTCAGGTCTCCGCCCGACTCGAAGCCGACCTGGATCCAGTGCGCACGCGACTCGGGGTCGATGGCATCGGGGTCGCCGCCGTCGTTCCAGGTGGCCGGATCGGCGAGCGCCTCTTGGAGTGAGGAGTCCAGCTGAGCGCTCGAGGGCAGCTGCATCGTCGAGGCCGACCCCAGGCACTCCCGCTGGAGGAAGAACCGTCGGGTCGTCTCGGCCTGCTGATCGGGGTCGTCGGCGAGCTGCTCGTTCAGGGCCGCGTAGTAGAGGCCCACGGAGCTGTTCCACATCAGCGGATTGGTGAACTGGAAGGCGAGATCCCACGTGTATGCCTGCGGGATGTGCTCGGCGTCGCTCAGGGTGGCGCCGGTTCCGGCCCCGATCGGCCAGTACAGCACGCCGTCGAGGTTGCACATCCGGGCGGTGTCCTCCGTGAAGTCCTCCGGGTCGCAGGACATGTCAGAGGGGACGTCGGGCCAGGTGAAGACCTTGATCGTGGGACTGATCCAGGGGAGCCCGCGGTCCGAGCTGGCAGGAGACCACACCTGGTTCAGGCACCCTGAGGCGGCGTCGAGCAGTGACTGCAGCTGCTCGACGTCGTGCTCGACCGGTGTCTCGGGCAGCTCGCACGTGCCGACGTCGGGGAGCGAGCCCTCGGTCAGAGGGTTCTCGATCAGGATCTGCCGGAGGGTCTCGGCGTCCTCGGGCGGAGTGTCGAGCGGACTGATCACCTCGAACTGGGCGTTCTCCGCCGGCACCTCGCTCTCGGTGCTCTCGGTCTCCTCGCTCGGCGTCGCGGAGTCGCTCGCCGTGTCCTCCTCGGTGGCCGGGTCGCTCGTCGGCTCACTGTCGGTCGTGGCCGGGGAGGCGGTGCGTTCCTCATCGCCTCCCCGGGTGAAGGCGTAGAAGGCCACGCCGCCGCCGAGGACGAGGACCAGGACAGCGATGCAGCCGAAGGCCACGGCGATCAGTCCCCAGGGGCGTTTGGGGGAGGGGGACCGGCCGAACTGCGATGGTCCGCCGGGTCCGCCGGGTCCGCCGGGGCCGCCGGGGCCGCCCGGGCCGGCGGGGCCACCCATGCCGGGCTGCGCGGGGGCCGCACCGAAGGACGGAGTCTGTGGCTGCTGGGCGTGGGGCTGGGGCGGCGGGAACCCGCCTCCCTGCTGAGGGCCGCCGTGGTGCCCCCCGTAGTACGGTCCCTGCCCGTTCCCGCCGGTTCCTGCGCTCGACATCCGTTCTCCCCCTTGGCTGCACAGCGTCGTTGCAGGCGCAGGATATCGGGGCGGGACGCTGCAGGCTCCGGCCGTAGGTTCCGATGCGGTCACAAGTGCCCGGGTCGTCCGGCCGAGGGTCGCAGGAACCGGCGGGCGTCTAGGGTGCCGGGGCGACGTCCTCGGCCGGAGCATTCCAGGTGTTGCACGCCGAGAGCTCCCCGTCGGACTCGAAGCCCGCCGTCAGCCACCGCACCCGAGAGGCGGGTTCGAGGGTCTGCGGCGGATCGCCGGTGCCCCAGTTCGTCTCGTCGAGCAGGTGGTCCCGCAGCTCGGCGGACGGCCGCGCCGCCGAGGGCAGCTGCATGGTCGAAGCCGCCGCCAGGCATCTCATCTGCAGGTTGAAGCGGCGCCACACCTCCGAGCTGAGCGGATCCTCGGGGGAGATCTGTTCCGAGAGCGCCAGGAAGTAGGCGGTGAGCGAGCTGTTCCACGCGACGAAGATCATGATCAGGTACGAGAGGTCCCAGACGTACGCCGAGGGCACGTCCGCGGCGTCATCCCGCGAGGCGCCCAGGCCATGGCCGGCCGGCCAGTAGACCGTCGCATCGAGGCTGCAGACGCGGGGGAAGTCCTCCTCGAAACTGCTCGACTCGCACTCGGAGGCGGGGATGTCCGGCCAGGTTTAGACCTGGACCCTCAGGGGCTCCCACGGCAGGCCCCGGTCCGAGCTGGTGGTGGCCCAGACCTGGTTCAGGCACCCGGCGGCCGCATCGAGAACCGCCTGGAGCTCGGCGGTGTCGTGGTCGACCGGAGTGGCCGGGAGCTCGCAGTCGGCGACGTCGGGCAGGGAACCCTCGGTCAGAGGGCTGGTGGCCATGACGGTCGTGAGCTCCTCCACGTCACCCGGCGGGACGTCGATCGGTGAGACCACCGTGAACTCGGGCTCCTCGGTCTCGGAGCCGCTGGGGGTCTCCGGTGTCTCCTCCGCCGGCTCCGACGGGCTCGACGTGGTCGACGCGGCGGTGGGATCCTCTCCGCCGCGGTTGAGCGCGACGTAGGTGACGCCGCCGCCGAGCACGAGCGCGAGGGCGGCGACGCACCCCATGGCCACCACCCTCACGGCCCACGGCGGGCCGCCGCGCCGGCCGCCCCCAGCCGCGGGGCCCGACGTCCGCTGCTGATACCAGCCGTGCGATCCGCCCTGAGGGGGTCGGTCTCCTGGTCCCGAGTGCGTCATGCCTCTCTCCCCTGCCCCGTCACGTCCTCGCCGTGCGCAGGATATGTGAAGCGATGACGCCGCGGACGGGATGCCGGCGTCCTGGCCGACGGGTCCCGGGCTTCCGCCGGCTGCGACGTCGATCCTCGGGCGCCCTGACGTGCGGCGTCCGGAACTGCCCGTGCGGATATCTCGACGGGGTCACGATTCACGCGGAGTCGGTCGCGGCGCGGCCGCTTGACACCGCATCGAACAGGTGTTCGACTTTCGGTATGCGGTGGAGCGGGCAGGAGATCAGCGGCGAGACGACCAGCGGTCAGGAGGACGCTCCGGCTCTCGTCGGCCTCTCCGGGCTCGTGCGCAGCGTCCGCACTCCCGAGTTCCAGGGCGTCACCTTCCACGAGGTGACGGCGAAGTCCGCGCTGAACCGGGTGCCGCCGGCGAGCTCGATGCCCTTCGAGTGGACGGTCAATCCCTATCGCGGCTGCTCGCATGCCTGCGTGTACTGCTTCGCCCGCAGCACGCACCGCTATCTCGACCTCGATGCGGGAGCGGATTTCGACCAGCAGGTGATCGTCAAGGTCAACGTCGGCGACGTGCTGCGCGCCGAGCTCCGCAAGCGCACCTGGAACCGCAGCCACGTCGCGCTCGGCACCAACACCGACCCCTACCAGCGGGCCGAGGGGCGCTACGGACTCATGCCCGGGATCATCTCCGCGCTCGCCGACAGCGGCACGCCCCTGTCCGTGCTGACCAAGGGAACCCTGCTGCGGCGAGACCTGCCGCTGCTGTCGGAGGCGGCCGAACGGGTCCCGGTGGACCTGTCCATGTCGATCGCCGTCTTCGACGACGAGCTGCAGAAGGCCATCGAGCCCGGCACGCCCTCGGCCGCCGCGCGCCTGGCGACGGTGCGGGCCGCGGCGGATCGCGGCTTCAGCGTCTCGGTGTTCCTCATGCCGATCATGCCGTGGTTGACCGACTCCGATGCACAGCTCGACGAAGCGCTCGCGCGCATCGCGGAAGCCGGCGCCGCGCGGGTGGTCTACGGCGCTCTGCACCTGCGGCCGGGCGCCAAGGAGTGGTTCCTGGAGTGGATCGAGCGGGAGCACCCCGAACTCGCCACCGGCTATCGGCGCTTCTACCAGCACGCCTCGTATGCGCCCGCGTCGTACCGCAAGAACCTCGCCCGACGGATCGAGCCGCTGCTGCGCCGCCACGGTCTGAACTCCCGTGAGGACGAGGACCAGCCGGAGCAGCGGCGGCGTGCCGCGGGTGCGGCGCAGCGGGCGACCGCGGCACCGTCGGCGCTCGACCTCGCGCCGCAGCCCGCACTCTTCTAGGGGGCTTGCAGAGCCCCCTGCGTCCCCGGCGGATCTCTGCGTCTCCCTCTCAGCGTCTCCCGCAGCGTCTCCCTCTCAGCAGCGGGATCCGTGACCGAGTAGGAATGACCCGCGCATACCAACAAGGTCGCGGATCTGGCCGCCGGGTCGGGCTCGCTGGCATCGAGCGGGACAAGGAAATGGCTCCTGACCTGGGCCAGGAGCCATTTTCTATCGGCGGAGGATGGGGGATTCGAACCCCCGAGGGCGTTAACCCAACACGCGTTCCAGGCGTGCGCCATAGGCCGCTAGGCGAATCCTCCAGCGCTCACGAAGAGCAGTGGACAGCGTACCCGAGAGCCCAGGTGGGCGCGAACCGTGCGGGCACAGGTCACATCGGCGCCCGCTCCCGGACCTCACCGGGGCGCGGGCCCGGTGGAGTCCCGCACCCGCAGGGTCGGCTCGACACGGCTGAACGACGCCGTCGTCCGCCTTGCGAGCCGTTCGCGGATCATCTGTGCCGCGAGCCGCCCCATCTCCGCCCGCGGCTGGTTCACGCTGGTCAGATGCGGTCTGACGGTCAGCGCGACCGCCGAGCTGTCGTAGCCTGCCACGCTCAGGCGCTCCGGCACCGGGACCCGCAGATCGGCGGCGCGATGCAGGACGCGCACTGCGGCGATGTCATTGGCGGCGAAGACGGCCGTAGCTGCCCCCTCCGCGCCGCGGCGAATCGCCCGCAGCAGCAGGTCGATGCCGCCATCCGGGTGGACCGGCCCGATCACCGAGGCGCCCTCGCGCAGGCCATGGCGCTCCATGGCGGTCAGGAAGCCGGTCCGGCGCAGGGCGGGGCCGGGGCGGGCCGACAGGGTCACGTGCGCGATGCGCCGGTGCCCCGACTGCACCAGATGGTGCACGGCAAGGGCAGCGCCGGCCTCGTCGTGATTCAGGACGTGGTCGACCCCGGGCACCTGGTCCTGCATGCGGCCGATCACCACGACCGGAACCACCTGCGCCGCCTGCTCCAGGGCGGCAGGGTCCAGCCACGACGAGACCACGATGACGCCGTCGACCCCGAGGTCCAGCAGGCGCCGCAGCCCCCGTGCGAGATGAGCGGTGTCCCGTCGACCGTGGGCGATCACCACCTCCAGGCCCTCGTGGTCGGTGCGCTCCTCGATCCCGGCGATGACGTCGGTGTGGTACGGGTTCCCGAGATCCGTCGGGAGCACTCCGATCAGGCCCGTGCCGCGGCCACGACGGCCGTAGCGCAGGCTGCGGGCCGCTGCGAGCACCCGCCGCCGGGTCTCCGCGCTGACGCCGGGCCGATCGTTCAGGGCCATCGACGCGGAGGCGGAGGACACCCCGGCGGCGCGGGCGACGGTGGCGAGGGTGGGGCGCGCTGAGGACGTCACCTGCTCGGTCTATCAGCCGAGATTCCGGTCACGACCTGGAGAGCTGAAATCTTTCAGGGCTTGTCCCCGAGCTGTGGCAGTCCCGTCACCTGGTGTTCATGACCCCGGCGTCAGCGCTCCGTAGCGTCGGAGAGGCCCCACCAGAAGACCGGGACGCCAAGGTTCTGTGACCCCGAGACCCCGAGCCCCCGAGGCCCCGGGACCCCGAGACCCCGAGGCCCTGAGACCCCGAGACCCCGAGGCCCTGAGGGCCCGAGCCATCCAGACCCCGAGCCGGTGCGACGCCCAGCCGTTGCGAGACCGGACCAGCTTCCCGAGGAGACCCGTGACCACTGCCCCCGAAGCACTCGATGCCCCCGCGGAGGGGGCCCGGGCACTCGCCGCTCCGAGCGCGCTGCTGCTGGATTTCGGCGGAGTGGTCGTGACCACGACGCATCGGGCGCACTGGGCTCGCGAGCTGGCCGGCTGGATCGTGGAGCGCACGCGCTCGCTGGGCTGCGACCTCGATCCCGAAGGCGTCGAGCAGTCGCTTCGCGCGGGCCGACGGGCGCTGTCGCTGTGGAAGGACGCCGCCTCCCGTCGGCTGGAACCGCGGGAGCTGACCAGCTCCGAGATCGTCGGGGACTTCCTGCTGGCCGACCTTCCCGCACCGATCCGGGCTGCGGTGCGGCTCGAGGCCGGCGAGCTGCTGGAGCGGATGGCCGGCCTGGTCGCCGATCACCGCGTGCGCGAGGGCATTCCCGCGCTGCTGGAGACCGCGCGATGTGGCGGGGTGCGCCTGGGCATCGTCTCGAACGCCCACTCCGGGCGGGCCCACCGCCGCATCCTCGATCAGCTCGGCCTGTCCGACGCCTTCGGCGTGCAGGTCTATTCCGACGAGGTCGGTATCCGCAAACCGCACCCCGGGATGATCCGGCGAGCCGCGGAGGCCCTCGGTATCGACCCCGGATCGGCCTGGTACGTCGGCGACACCTTGGATCGCGATGTCGCCGCGGGGCGCCGCGCCGGCGTCGGCGCCGTGATGATCACGCGGGATCGCAGGACCGACACCCCGCCCTTCCCCGTCCTCGACGTCCCCGACCTCGTGGTCGAGGAGCCGAGCGGACTGATCGCCCCGCTGCGCACCGCACTGGGCACGGGCCGCGCCTCCACCCCGATCGACGGCGCACCGGCGCCGGCCGGACCGCCGCCGCCCGCACCACGCCGCCGTCCGGCGCTGCTGCTCGACCACGGCGGGGTCATCACCTCCTCCACGCCGAATCCGGAGCGCTTCTCCGGCGTCGGCTCACGCATCGTCGAGCTGGCCCGGGGAGCCGGGTGCCACCTCGAGCTGCCGACCGTCCTCGATGCCCTTGAGACCGGTTGGGAGCGCCACCGTGCCCACAAGCGTCGCCGGGACAGCTCCCCGGATCCAGCACACCGTCACGAGGAGATCGACCCGGCCGAGCTCTGGGCAGACCTCATCGGGCAGGACCTCCCCGAACAGCTGCGCCCCCTCCTGCGCCTGGAGGCCGCCGAGCTGTCCCTCGCGCTGCACCGCGCCAAGTCGCATCCGGCACCGCGTCCCGGCGCGCTCACGCTGATCGAGTGGTGCCGTCAGCGAGGAATCGTCGTCGGCATCGTCTCGAACACCATCTCGGGCCGCGGCGTCCGCGAGATCCTCGAGGACTACGGGATCTCCGCCCACATCGGTCCGGCCGCCTACTCCGACGAGATCGGCGTGCGCAAGCCCGGCCGGGCGATCTTCGAAGCCGCCCTCGAAGCCCTCCCGAGCGACCGCGCCGACGTGGTCTATGTCGGCGACAAAGCACTCAACGACGGGCGCGGCGGCCGAGACGCCGGGATCGGCACCGTCTGCCTGCTCCGCGGCGGCAAGGACTCCGACGCGACGCTGGAAGCCGCCCTCGCCGAGGGGCTCGCCGATCACGTCCTCGACTCGCCGGACCAGGTGATCGAGGTGCTCGCCGCACTCGCCCCGGGCCGTCCCTGACCCCGGCCCGCGCCTGCTCCACCGACCCGACCCGACCCGTCCGCCCCGTCCGTTCGCCCCGCACGCATCGACAGGAGTTCTCATGACCACCCAGACGCCCTCACCGCTGCCGGAACCCGACCAGGATCAGCGCCGCGGAACCCTGCGCGGCGCCGTCGACGGCATCCGCTCGGCCCACCTGAGCACTTCGCAGAAGCTCATGATCTTCGTCCTGTCGATGTCCCTGTTCGGGCTGTCGAACATCCTGCTCGAGATCATCCCCGACATCACGATCGGACCCATCGACCTGTCGATCTCGAACATGATGTTCATCCCTGTCGCGATGGCCGGGCTGCTGTCCCCGTTCTGGGCCGCGCTCGGTGCCCCGCTCGGCGAGATCGTGTTCACCGACCTGCTCATGGGCGACTTCTCCGGCCTCGCCGAGGTCGAGGGATACGTGCAGATGTTCCTCGCGATCTACATCGGCGGCTCGCTCGTCCGCAATCCGCGCAGCCGCGCACAGGTCGGCGTCAGCGCCGTCTGCATCATCCTCATCGACAAGGTGCTCTCCGCCGTCGTGGACATGGCCAAGGTCTGGATCGGGGTCGAGGACGCCGAGTACGTCACCGGGCTGCCGCAGTCGATCATCGCCGTCGAGACCGTCGGTCTGGTCACCGACGTGGTGATCAGCGGCATCCTGTTCGGGGCGATCCCCGCCATGTGGCTGGTGCCCGCCCTGTACGGGAAGATCGAACCGCTCATGGGACTGCGGCCCCGTGTGCCCGGCGAGCCCATCCCCGGGGACGCCCCGCGCGGCCCGCTGTTCGTCGGCGCGGTGGTGCTGCTGAGCATCGCCTCCTTCGGCTTCGCGTTCCTCGAGGCGTTCGACCTCAGCGCCGGTGCCTGGGAACCGGACTTCCTGGACCGCTTCGGGAACGGGTTCCTCTGGGTCTCGGTGGCCGCGATCGTGGTCGTGATGGCGGTCTCCGTGCTGCTGTTCCGCCGCTCGGGCACACCCGCGCCCACCGGCGCTCCCGGGCCCACCGGCACCGAGAACTGATCCGGATCCGAGACCAGGAGCCCCCTGTGCAGACCGCCACCCCGACCGACCGTGACGATGCGGTGATCCGCGTGAAGGACCTGTCCTTTCGCTATCCCGGCACCGATCGCGACACCCTGCGCAACGTCGATCTCACCATCGCCCGTGGCGACTTCGTCGCGGTGGTCGGGGGCAACGGATCCGCCAAGACCACTCTGTGCAAGACCTTCAACGGCCTGGTCCCGCACTACTGGAACGGGGACTTCGCCGGCTCGGTGCACGTGGACGGCCAGGACACCTGGAAATCATCCGTCGCCGAGCTGTCCAGCCGGGTCGGCTACGTCTACCAGGACTTCCAGAACCAGCTGGTGCGGCCGACGGTGCGCGACGAGGTCTCCTTCGGCCCTCTGAACTTCGGACGCGCCGATCACCGTGAGCGCACCGAGGAGGTCCTCGAGCAGCTCGGCATCTCCCACCTTCGCGATCGCTTCGTCTGGCAGCTCTCCGGCGGGCAGTCCCATCTGGTCGCGCTCGCTGCGGTGCTGGCGATGCGCCCCGAAGTGGTGGTGGTCGATGAGCCCGTCGCCGAGCTCGACCCGGCGCGGGCCCGGGAGATCTATCTGCGTCTGCGTGAGCTCAACGAGCAGCACGGGATCACGGTGGTGACCATCGAGCACCACGCGGAGTTCATCGCCGAGTTCGCCCGCTCCGTGGTGCTGATGGCCGACGGTGCCCCGGTGTGGCATCTGCCGGTCCAGGAGGCGATGGACCGCCACGGTGACCTCGAGGCCCACGGCATCCCCGCGCCGGATGCCGTCGCTGTCTCCGCGGCGGTCGGTGCCCGGCCCGTGGCGCTGGATGTCCCCTCGGCCGCCCGCGTCCTGCGACCGCACGTGCGTCCGGATCGGACCGGAGCAGAGCTCGAGCAGGCGCCCGGCCCAGAGCACATGGCCGGCTCCGCGGGAGCGCCCGCGGAGGTCGTCGCCTCGCTGCGGGCCGTGGAGCACGGCTACCGCAGCGTCAGCGGCGCGCTGACCCCGGTGCTGCAGGGCATCGACCTGACCCTGTCCGCCGGGGAACGGATCGCGCTGGTCGGCACCAACGGCGCCGGCAAGACCACCCTGATGAAACTGCTGACCGGTCTGATCGTCCCGCGCCAGGGCACGGTCACCGTCGACGGCGTCGATACCCGCAGCCGCTCGGCCGCACAGCTCGCCGACCACGTCTCCTACCTGTACCAGCAGCCGCAGCGAATGTTCCTCAAGGACAGCGTGCGGGCCGATATCGCGCTGTTCCCCGAGGGGCGCCAGGTTCCCGGCGCGCACGCCATGGTCGAGGAGGTCATCGACCGTGTCGGGCTGGCCCCGTTCGCAGGCCGCGACGGGCGAACCCTCTCCGGCGGCCAGCAGCGCCGGGCCACGATCGGCATCGGCCTCGCGATGCGCCCGCAGCTGCTGCTGCTGGACGAACCGACCTCGAGCCTGGATATCCGATCCCGGGACGACGTCACCGGCATGCTCGCCTCTCTGTCGGAGTCGGTCCGCTGCGCCGTGGTGGCCACGCACGACATGGAACTCGTCGCGAGCTGGGCCAGTCGAGTGCTCGTGCTGGACCAGGGCCGGGTCCTGGCCGACCTCACCCCGCGCGAGCTGTTCTCCGCGCTGGAGATCACCGCCCGGGCCCGCTTGGTGCCGCCGCAGGCCGTCCGCATCGCCCGGGAACTGGGCCTGGAGCCGTTGCCGCTGACCGCGGCCGCGCTGCGTTCCCGGCTCGGAACCGGTACGGCATCGTCCCTCGTCCCGCAGCCGGCGGCCGGCGCGGTCCCCGCCCCGGCCGGTGCCGCGGGCACCACCCTCGATGAGCGCTGATGGCCCGCAAGACCCGAGACGTCCTGAGCGTGGAATGGGTGCGCCTGGAGCTGCTGCGCACCGCGTACTCGACACGCGGGGGAATGTTCGCCCGAATGGATCCGCGCATGGTGCTGGCCTGGTACCTGCTGGCCGCGTTGGCGCCGTGGTTCACGCACAACCTCACCGTGCTGATGATCCTGTTCGTGATGGTCGCGGTCGCCGTCGTGCTCGCTCGGGTGGGCCCCCTGGTCCTGGGGCTGTTCCTGGTCGGACTGATCGGCAACGCCGTCGGCCTGTTCGCCGCCGCATTCGTGTTCGGCGGTGATCTCGGGACACTCGTCGCCCTGGGAGAGCTCAACCTCAAACTGGGCGCGGTCTCGATGGCCTCGATGGCGGCCTTCGTGTCACTGGAGCCGGAGCAGCTCTCCGACGCGCTGCTGGCACTGCGCGCGCCGGAGCTGCTGGCCTTCGGAGTCAGCTACGGGTACCGGATGCTGCCGATCCTGGTGGACGAGTACGTGACCGTCTTCGACGGTCAGCTGCTGCGTCACGCCCCCGTCGAGCGCAGAGGGGTGCTGGGGTGGCGGGTGATCCTGCGGTGGAGCACGCTCGCGGTGACGGCCTTCTACCCGATCATGCTCAACACCGCGAAGAACGTGCGCACGACGGTCGAGGCCCTGGAGACCCGGGGCTTCACCTACGGTGCACATCACCGCGCCGGGCGGACGCTGCGCCTGGCGTACCTCAGGGTCACCTCGTGGGACATCGTGGTGCTGGCCGGCTCGGCGGTCGCTGTGGTCCTCGCGTACTGGACCGGGGCGCAGTTCCCGATCCATCGGTGACAGACTCCCCGTCGACCGCTCAGCGCGTCTCGAAAGGCTGTCCCCATGTCCCACGCCGTCACCCTGAACAGCTCGGCGATCCTCACCGACACCGTCCAGTACTCCTGCTCGGCGACGGTGGAACCACCCGCGAGGCTGGTGGTGCTCGCCGGGGCCTGCCCGCTGGACAGGGCCGGGGACGTCGTCGCCCCGGGCGACCATGCCGCTCAGGCCGCGAAGTGCGTGGAGAATATGATCGTCGCCCTCGCCGAGGCCGGCGCCAGCCTGGAGAACGTGGTCGGGACGCGGGTGCTGGTGGCCTCGAGCGAGCAGGCCGATCTGGTGACCGCCTGGGACGTGGTCCGCGACGCCTTCCGCGAGCATCCCGCACCGAGCACCCTGATGGGCGCGACGGTGCTGGGCTACCCCGGTCAGCTGGTCGAGATCGAGGCGAGCGCCGCCGTGCGCGACTGAGGCCGGGGCGCGGACGCTGCCGGCCGGGCACCCTCTCCGAGAGGCCGTTATCGGAAGCTCATTCCGGCCCGCTGGAGGGGGTGCTCAACCCAGGGACGCCGGACCCGGTGCTCAACGCAGGGACGCCGGTGGGGGTGCACGGGGTGACGCTCGCGCGGTCAGTCCTTCTGCTCGGGGTGGCGCGCGAGGTTGGCGATGGCGGCGGCGAGGCCGCCCCACACGGTCACGATCGCGACGATCATCATGATGATGGCTGAGACGGACACGGGATTCTCCGATCGGTCGGGATGCTGGGATGACTCTGCTGCTGGTCGAGCTGTCGCGGGGCGGGGGCGTCGCCGGCCGGGAGGCGGGCCCGCGGCGAGGGTGTCCCCGCCGCGAGGCCCGATCCTCACCGCGCCGGCGTGGACCGCAGCTCGTGCGGGGTCGCGACGTCTCCGCCGAGGCCCTGGCCGGCGAGCGCCTCGGGGGCGATCTCGTCACCCTCGGAGTCGGCCTTGTGGAGGTTCGATCCGGCCGGCCACGGCAGCAGGGAGAGCCCGATCGCGATGACGACCAGCGCGATCGCCATCAGCCAGCCGAACACGAGCACGAACCAGCCCGGGTAGTCCTCGTAGGTGCCCTCGGCGGTCAGCAGGGTGAGGGTGCTGGAGATCAGGGAGATGCCCAGCACGATGGGGGCGATGACGGCCAGCGCGATCATCCAGATGCGGCCGACGGGGAAGGTGCCCTGGTGGTTGAGGTGGTCGCGCAGCGTGGGCAGGCCGCGCACGATGTAGGTCACCACGATCGTGGAGACCAGGGCGGCTGCGACGATGCCGTACTCGTTGACCCACTTGTCCAGCACGTCCAGCAGCGGCAGACCCATCGTGGTCGAGAACAGCGCCACCGAGACGATCGCCAGCGGCAGGCACACCCCGAGGGTGGCGGGGATGCGGGCCAGGCCGAACTTGTCCTGGATCGCGGCGATGACGACCTCGACGATCGAGATCAGCGAGGTGAACCCGGCCAGCACCAGGGACCCGAAGAACAGCACGCCGATCACGGCGCCGGCGGGAGCCTCGGTGATGATCGCGGGGAAGGCGATGAAGGCCAGCCCCACGCCGTCGGTGACCACTTCGCCGATCGGCACGCCCTGGGCCTGAGCCATGAAGCCCAGTGCGGAGAACACGCCGATGCCGCAGAGGATCTCGAAGCTCGAGTTCGCCAGGCCCACGACCAGGCCGGAACCGGTGAGGTCGGTCTTCTTCTTGAGGTAGGAGGCGTAGGTGAGCATGATGCCGAAGGCCACCGAGAGCGAGAAGAAGATCTGCCCGTAGGCGGCGACCCACACGCCGGGATCCAGCAGCGCCGCCCAGTTGGGACGGAAGAAGGCGTCCAGGCCGTCGACGGCGCCCGGCAGGAACAGGGCGCGCACCACGAGGATCAGGAACATGGCGATGAGCAGCGGGATGAACACGATCGCGCTGCGGCCGATGCCGCCGTGGACGCCGAGGCACATCACCGCGATCACCGCCAGCCAGACCAGGACCATGGAGATCATGACGGCCGGGACGATGTCGAAGCTGATGACCACGTCGGGACCGCCGAGGGCCTGGGTGTACTCGCCGAAGAAGCCGGCCGGGTCGTCGCCCCAGCGCTGGTCGACCGAGAAGACCGTGTAGTTCGTGGCCCAGGCGATGATCAGGGCGTAGTAGACCGCGATGATCGTCGCGATCAGCACCTGCCACCAGCCGATGAACTCGGTCCAGCGGGTGAAGCGACGCCACGCTGCCGGGGCGGAGCCGCGCCAGCGGTGCCCGATCGCGTAGTCGAGGAACAGCAGCGGGATGCCCGCCGTCAGCAGCGCGACCAGGTACGGAAGGATGAAGGCGCCGCCGCCGTTCTCATAGGCCACGGCCGGGAATCGCCAGATGTTGCCGAGCCCGACGGCCGAGCCGATCGCGGCGAAGATGAAGGCGACGCGCCCGGCGAAGGCGCCGCGGTCTGCTCTCCGGCCCGTCGTGCCGGGGGAGGGGGTCGATGCACTCACAGTTCGCCTCCGAAGTGTGCGCCGAGGAGCGGCGGAAGAAGGGTGGGGAAGGACAAGGATGTGCCCAGGGGGTCACCGAGCCATCGACGGCCCGCCGGATCGCGGCGGCCGAGCGCTGGCTGACAGGGCGCGGCCAGCAGGGGTGGCGGCCGCGCATCGTGCTGGGATGATACGCGGCCGACGGAGCCTGCGACACCGCACGCGGGGGATGGACATGCAGCCGTGACCTCCGGGGGAAGCGGTGATCACGCTACGTGGTCGCGGGTGCGGATGCTTATCCTCGATCCATGTCTCCTCAGCCGTCCGCGCGCCCCGGCGCTCAGCATTCCGAGGTCTCCACCGCCTATCTCCAGCAGCTGGACGAGGAGCGGGAGCTTGCTATGCGCACCGCGTCCCACCCCGGCTCCGCCTTCGAGGGCGCCGCGCCCGCCCTGCACGACCGGCTCGAGGAGCTCGTCCAGCGTGATGCCGGGGAGATGGCCGCTCTGATGCTGGATCTCGGCGAGCATCCCGAGGTCGCCTTCGAGGAGCATCGTTCGGCCCGGGCCATCGCCGACGTGCTGGCAGCCCACGGTGTCGAAGCGCAGGTGGGCGTGCACGGGCTGGACACTGCGATCCGCGCAGAGATCGTGGGGCAGGGCGGCGACGCCGAGGATGCCCCCACGCTGGCGATCCTCTCCGAGTACGACGCGCTGCCCGGCGTCGGCCACGGCTGCGGCCACAACGTCATCGCCGTGATGGGCCTGGGCGCCTTCCTCGCCCTGGCCGAGCTCGCTGCCGCGGATCCGTCGGCCGTGCCCGGCAGGGTGGTGTTCCTCGGTACGCCAGCCGAGGAGGGCCACACCGGCAAGGAGTTCATGGCGCGCGAGGGTGCCTTCGAGGGGCTGGACGCCGCGGTGATGGCCCACCCGTACGGGTACGACCTGGCCGACCAGATCTGGCTGGGCCGCCGGACCCTGACCGTCGAGTACCACGGGCACACCGCCCACGCCTCGGCCCAGCCGTTCATGGGGCGCAACGCGCTGGACGCCGCGAACCTGCTGTACCAGGGCATCGGGCTGCTGCGACAGCAGACCCCGCCGTCGGACCGCATCCACGCCGTGATCCGCGAGGGCGGGGACCGCGCGAGCGTCATCCCCGACTACGCCAAGCTCGACATGTACGTGCGCTCCCAGCGGCCCGAGACGCTCAAGGATCTCTCGCGGCGCGTCGAGGATGCCGCTCGCGGCGCGGCGCTGATGGCGGGCGTCGGCGTCACCGTCGGCTGGGATCAGCATCCGCCGTCGCTGCCGGTGCGCACCAACGAGGCCCTCACGGGTCGCTGGGTGCAGGCGCAGCGCCGCCGCGGCCGCGACCCGCTTCCCTTCGGCGTGGTCTCGCCGATCCTGGCCGCCTCCACCGATTTCGGCAATGTCAGCTACCGCATCCCCGGCATCCACCCCGTCATCAAGGTGGCTCCCTCCCAGGTCGCGCTGCACACGCGCGAGTTCGCGACCTGGGCGGTCTCTGACCAGGCCCGCTCCGCCGCGGCCGACGGGGCCTACGGCCTGGCCGCCACCGTGCTCGACGCCCTCCACGACCCGCAGCTGGCCCGGGCCGTCGCCACCGAGTTCGAGGAAGCCGGCGGCGCCATCGATGTCCCCTCCTACTTCGACTGACCGACCCCCGCGCCTCCTCGCCACCCCGATCCGACTGGAGTCCCCGTGAGCACTGCACCGAACACCCCGGCCAAGGCCGGGCTGACCGACCGGATCCTCAACGGCGTCGAACGAGCGGGCAACAAACTGCCCGAACCGTTCATGCTGTTCGTGATCCTGTTCCTGATCACGGGCGTGGTCTCCACGGCCATGGCGATGGCCGACGTGGTCGTCGAGGTGCCCGGCGCCGACGAGCCGACGGCCATCAAGGGGCTGTTCACCGGGGAGGGCCTGACCTGGCTGACCACCACCCTGGGCGAGAACTACATCGGCTTCCCGCCCCTGGTGACGGTGCTGCCGATCCTGCTGGCGATCGGCATCGCCCAGCACTCCGGGCTGCTGGGCGCCGCGATCCGCAAGACCTTCGGCTCCTCACCGGCGTGGATGCTGCCCTACGTGGTCGGGTTCGTCGGCGTGGTCTCCTCGATCATGGCCGACTCCGCCTTCGTGGTGGTCCCGCCCCTGGCAGCGCTCGTGTTCAAGGCCGCCGGTCGCCACCCCGTCGCCGGCCTGCTGGGCGGTTTCGCGGCCGCCGGCGCCGGGTACTCCACGAACATCTTTCCCACCAGTCTCGACGCGCTGTTCGCCGGGATCACCACCTCGGTGATGGGTGCTCTGCCCGGTTACGAGTTCACGCCGGTCAACCCGATCTCGAACTGGTTCTTCAACATCGTCTCCTCGCTGATCCTGGGCTTCGTCGCCGGATTCATCATCGATCGGATCATCGAGCCCCGACTGTCCCGCCAGGGTGTGCCCGTCGACGAGACGGCGGTGGACGGGGAGGAGCCGGCCGACGACGCCCAGCAGATGCGTGCCGCCCTCACCTCCGTGGAGAACCGGGGCCTGCTGATCGCCGTTCTCAGCGCCGTGGTGCTGACTGCGCTCTTCCTGCTGGCATTCCTGCTGCCCGGCTCGCCGTGGCGCAACGAGGACGGCGGCTTCCTGCCCAAGTCCCCGCTGCTGGATTCGATCGTGTTCATCGTGGTCAGCTACTTCATGGTGCTGGGCATCGCCTATGGCGTGGTCACCGGCGTCCTGCGCAGCAGCCGGGATGCGGTGCGGATGATGTCCGATGCGCTCAAGGAGATGCTGCCCTTCGTCGTCCTCGCCTTCATCCTCGGCAACTTCATCGCCCTGTTCAACTGGTCCGGCATCGGCACGTGGATCGCCGTGACCGGGGCGAACGGTCTGGAGGCGACGGGGCTGACGGGCTTCGCGGCCATCCTCGGCTTCATCGTGCTGGCCAGCTGCCTGAACCTGTTCATCATCTCCGGTTCGGGCATGTGGGCGATCATGGCCGCCGTGTTCGTGCCGATGTTCTCGCTGATCGGCTACGAGCCCGCGTTCACTCAGGCCGCGTTCCGCGTCGGTGACTCCGCCACCCAGGTCATCACCCCCATGAACCCGTACATGATCGTGCTGCTGGGCATGCTGCGGAAGTACGAGCCCGAGGCCGGCCTGGGCACGCTGATGTCCCGGATGCTGCCGTTCGTGGTGCCGTTCTGGCTGGTGTGGACGATCCTGCTGGCGGCGTTCTTCTTCTTCGACCTGCCGCTGGGGCCCGGCAACGGGATCTTCCTGGGGCAGTGACGATCGGGCATCCGCCGCGGCGTGGAGCTGGTCGATCAGGCGCTGCGGAGGGAGGTCTCGAGGGCCTCGCGGATCACGGCGTGACGGGTTCTCCCGGCCGCCTCTCGCGCGTCCCTCGACCAGTGGAGGGACAGTGTTGTGGACGGCGGGCGAGGGGCTGTGTGTGTCCACGCGAGAGCTGTCAGAGTCCGAGGACTTCGCCCCGTCCCGTGCCACGATGGCGGTATGAGCGAACTCGCCGACCGTCTCCGCGCCCTGCCCGCATTCCCTGAGGACATGCCCGTCCTGCATCCCGAGAACGTCCCGGAGGATCCGGACGAACTCTTCCTGTCGTGGCTGGACGACGCGATCGCCAGCGGTGCCCGCCAGCCGCACGCGATGACGTTCCAGACCGTCCTGGCCGACGGCACTCCCGTCGGCCGCACGCTGATCCTCAAGGACGTCGACGAGAACGGATACCACGTCTCGACCAGGAACACCTCCCGCAAAGCTCGGCAGCTGGAGCAGAACCCGCGGGCCGCGATGACGTTCTTCTGGCGCGAGTCCGGCCGACAGGTGCAGATCATCGGTGACGTGGTCGCCCTCGGGGAGGACGTCTCCCAGGCCGACTGGCTCACCCGGCCGACCTCCGACGGGCGCCCGAATCCCGAGTGGCAGGTCTACGCGCTGCAGCCGCACCTGGTCGAGTTCACCCAGTCGCGGCACGACCGCAACCACACCCGGGTCGGCTACCGCCGCGAGGACGGCCGCTGGAGCCACGGCCCGGTCACGACGCCTGCTGGCTGACGCGATGCCCGCCGGCTGGTGCGACGCCGGCCGGCCGCCGCCGTCGGCCCTTCAGCTGGCGTTCGGTCCCACGAGTTCCTCGAGCAGGCGCTGGACCCGGACGTCGATCTCCTCGCGCACCCGCCGGGCGTCCTCGAGGTCGCCCTCGGCCGGATCGTCCAGCTCCCAGTCCTCGTAGCGCTTGCCGGGGTAGATCGGGCAGGCGTCGCCGCAGCCCATCGTGATCACCACGTCGGCGGCGCGGACCACGTCGTCGGTCAGCGGCTTGGGGAACGCTCCCTCGAGGTCGATGCCGATCTCGGCCATCGCCGCGATCGTCTGCGGGTGGATACCGGAGGCGGGGAGGGAGCCGGCCGATCGCACATGGACCCTGCCCTGGGCGTGATGAGCCAGGAGCGCGGCAGCCATCTGCGAGCGCCCGGCGTTCTGGACGCACACCAGCAGCACCTCGGGCACCTCATGGGCTGCCGCCCCCTTGGACTGGGCCAGTGCCGTCAGACGGTCGCGGGCGAAATGCTCGGTGAGCACCGGCAGGTGGGAGGAGATCTTCGCGGTGCGGGCCAGCGTCGCGTAGGACTCGAAGACGTAGCGCTCCACCGTCTCCGGGGCGAAGACCCCGGTGAAGCGGTCCGAGAGCTGCTCGGTGATGGTGTGCAGCACGTGGCCGGGGTCGGTCAGTGACCGGGGCGCAGGGGTGGCGGCGGCGGATTCGGCGGAGGTGTTCATGGCGCTGTCTCGCTCTCTGGGCGGGTGGATACTGCGACAGCTGGTGGGAGGATGGACGCGGCCCGGCCAGGGACGTCAGACCTCGAGGCTCGCGATGAGCTGCTCGACGCGGGCCCGGATATCGTCGCGGATCGGGCGCACGGCCTCGAGGCCCTGGCCGGCGGGATCGGGCAGCTCCCAATCCTCGTAGCGCTTGCCGGGGAAGATGGGGCACGCGTCGCCGCAGCCCATGGTGATCACGACGTCGGACTGCTGGACCGTGTCCGGGGTGAGGATCGTGGGCCGGCCCGCGGAGATGTCTATGCCCTCCTCGGCCATCGCCTGGACGGCGGCGGGATTGATCGAGTCCGCGGGCTCGGACCCGGCGGAGCGGACCTCGACCTTCTCTCCCGCGAGGTGGCGCAGCCAGCCGGCGGCCATCTGGGAGCGGCCGGCGTTGTGAACGCAGACGAACAGGACACTGGGACGATCGCTCATGGATGCTCCTGGTGACGCAGACGTGGCTGAAGGGGATCGTGGCGGAGTGCGGGGCGCGGGTCAGGAGAGGTCGAGGAAGGCGCGCAGCTCGGCGAAGGCCGACGGCACGACGGCGTAGTGAGCCCAGCGGCCCCTCTGCTCCCGGGTCAGCAGACCGGCTTCGACGAGCTTCTTCATGTGGTGGCTGACGGTGGGCTGCGAGATGCCCAGGCCCTCGCCGAGGTCACAGACACAGACGCTCTGGCAGCCGCCCGCGGCGACGTGCGAGAGCAGCTGCAGGCGCGTGGGATCCGAGAGCGCCTTCAGGCGTGCCGAGAGCCGCTCGGCGTCGTCGGCCTCGATCGGGCCGGTGGCCAGTGAGCAGCAGTCGTCCGCGCCCGCCGGCGAGCGGCACTCATCATCGGCCGAGGCGGCCGACTGCGGCCACGAGAGGTCGACCGGATCGCGTGCGGTCGTGGAACTCATGGTTTCACCTGACTCGAGACGGGGGCGTGGGGGTCGGCGTGCACCGTCTGACATTGACGGTCATCTATGTGAAGGCTACTCTACTCATCGATGACCGTCTATAGGAACAGGTAGGCCGCCCATGACGACGACCACCGCCCCCGCCGCACCGTCCGGTGTGGCCCGGGAGATGTCGTTTCTCGACCGGTGGCTGCCGGCGTGGATCCTGCTGGCGATGGTGGGCGGCCTGGCCCTGGGGCGCCTGGTCCCCGGCATCGGCCCGGCGCTGGAATCCGTGAGCATCGCCGGTGTCTCCCTGCCCATCGCCATCGGCCTGCTGGTGATGATGTACCCCGTCCTCGCCAAGGTCCGCTACGACCAGACCCGGCGCATCGGCGCGGACCGCAGGCTGATGGTCACCTCGCTGGTGCTGAACTGGCTGCTCGGGCCGGCGCTGATGTTCGCGCTGGCCTGGATCTTCCTGGCCGACCTGCCCGAGTACCGCACCGGCTTGATCATCGTCGGCCTCGCCCGTTGCATCGCCATGGTGCTGATCTGGAACGACCTCGCCTGCGGGGACCGGGAGGCCGCGGCGGTGCTGGTCGCGGTCAACTCCATCTTCCAGGTGATCGCCTTCGGGGCGCTGGGATGGTTCTACCTCCAGGTGCTGCCCTCCTGGCTGGGCCTGGCCACCACGTCGGCCGAGTTCTCCGTCGGGGCGATCGTGCTCAGCGTGCTCGTGTTCCTCGGGATCCCCCTTCTCGCGGGCTTCCTCACCCGCGTGCTCGGTGAGCGCGCCAAGGGACGCCACTGGTACGAGAACCGCTTCCTGCCGCGCATCGGCCCGTTCGCGCTGTACGGCCTCCTGTTCACGATCGTGCTGCTGTTCACGCTGCAGGGCGACGCGATCCTCTCCGCCCCGCTGGACGTCGCGCGCATCGCGCTGCCGCTGCTGGCCTACTTCGTCGTGATGTTCGCAGGGTCCCTGCTGCTCAGCCGCGCCGTCGGCATGGACTACGCCCGCTCGACCACCGTCGCGTTCACGGCCTCCGGCAACAACTTCGAGCTCGCCATCGCCGTCGCCATCGGCACCTTCGGCGTCAGCTCCGGGCAGGCCCTGGCCGGCGTCGTGGGTCCGCTGATCGAGGTCCCGGTGCTGGTCGCCCTCGTCTACGCCTCGCTGTGGGCGGGCAGGCACCTGTTCCCCGACGACCCCACCGTCCCCGCCCGCACCGCTCGAGAGGTCTCCGCATGAGCCAGCACAGTTCCGACCCGACGCCCACGGAAGCGAGCTCGACGGCCGCCACCTCGGGGTCGACGCCCGCCGGGGCGACGCCCTCCGTCCTGTTCGTCTGCGTCAAGAACGGCGGCAAGTCGCAGATGGCCGCCGCCCTCATGGGTGCCCGCGCCGACGGCGAGGTCGAGGTCCACTCCGCCGGCACGAAGCCCGGCAGCGGCATCAACGCCCTCTCGGCAGAGGTCATCGCCGAAGCCGGGGCCGATATGTCGGCAGGCAATCCCACGCCGATCGATCCCGAGCTCCTGGCCCGCGTCGATCGCGTCATCGTGCTCGGGGCCGAGGCCGTGGTCGAACCGGTGCCCGGGATGCGCGGCACCATCACCACCTGGCGCACCGACGAACCCTCCGAGCGCGGCATCGACGGCATCGAGCGCATGCGCCTGGTGCGCGACGACATCGACGCCCGCGTGCAGGATCTGCTGGAGGAGCTGCGGGGCGCGGCTCGCTGAGCAGCGGGTGCCGCACGCTCGGCGGAGGCGGCGGTCGGCGGGCCCGCGCGGTTGGAGGGCTCGCGCCGAGAGAGCCCCCGCGGCGATTCCCTCACGCACCCAGGTCAGCCACGGCTGTTCAGGGTGCCGCTGGAGGCTGCTGTGCCTGAGTCCGCCGCATTCGGCCCGTTCTCCCGGAGCATCGCCGGCACGGCCCTGTCGACGGCGCGGATCACCACGGCCAGCAGCGCCGCCACCGCCACCACGAGCAGCGCGTTGACCACGGCCGGAATGATGCCGAGATGGGCCGCGTCCAGGAACGGGTACGGGTACCAGTGCGTGATGCTGCCCTGGCCGAAGATGTAGAGCAGCCACACCGCGGCCACCGCGAACGCGCCCGCGACCGTCGACCAGCGGAACCGGCGACGAGGGCCGAAGACCAGCCAGCCCACCACGGTCAGGACTGGCGAGACCGTGTGCAGGCCGAACGACGCCACGCTCGACCACCCCTCCAACTCCAGCTGCGGAGCGAGCACCAGAGCGAAGACCACGCCGGTGATGGTGATCGCCAGCAACGAGTAGAGCCGGGCGATCTCCCACCACGCGCCGCGCCGCAGCGGATCGATCGCCAGCAGCGCGGAGACGACCACGACCACGATGTTGCTCTCGACGGTGAAGTAGCTGAGGAAGCGCCCCAGCCGCACCGCCAGGCCCGCCTGCTCGCCGCTGTCGCCCGAGTTCGCGTCCTGACCGCCGGTGAGGACCAGCGCGAACTGGATGAGGAGCGCGACGAGGACGACTGCTGCGACGGTTCCGTGCCACCACCTGGATGCGGCACGGCGGCGAGGGTCGAGCGAGGTCTCCATGGCCCCAGTCTGGTCCACGGTCCGGTCCACGCGGGGGCCGCCTCCCGGCGATCGCCGACTGCAGCTGGGGAATGTGCGGCGCAATCCTCGGATCATGGGGAAAACCCCATGTCGATCCCAGGGTCGATGGGGCAGGATGAGTCGGGCCGCTGTCTTCTCCTCCGGCTCATCCGGTCAGGACCCGCTCGACCGGGCAGGGAGAGGCCTCCCCACGGTCACGAGTCTTCCGCGGCCGGTCGACGTTCCGGCCGGTCACGATCTGTCCGCACCCGCCGATACGGTCATCCGGTGATGCCGCCGCGATGATGCCCGACGAACTTCGAAGGTCTTCCATGCTCTGGACGCTGATCAGGCGCCACCTCCGTCCCTACGTGCCCCACGTGATCGCCGTGGTGATCCTGCAGCTGGCCACGATCCTGGCCACGCTGTACCTGCCCAGCCTCAACGCCGACATCATCGATCAGGGCGTGGCGACGGGGGACACCGACTACATCTGGCGCGTCGGCGGCGTCATGCTCGGCGTGGCGATGATCCAGCTGGTCACCGCGATCGCGTCGGTCTGGTTCGGTGCCCGCGTCGCCATGGGCATGGGCCGCGACATCCGCCGCTCGATCTACACCCGGGTCGACCGCTTCTCCACCGAGGAGATGGGCCGCTTCGGGGCGCCCACCCTCATCACCCGCGGCACGAACGATGTCCAGCAGGTCCAGATGCTGGTGCTGATGACCCTGAACTTCATGGTCATGGTGCCGATCATGTCGATCGGCGGCATCATCATGGCGATCCAGGAGGACCCGGGGCTGTCCTGGCTGGTCTGGGTGGCGGTGCCAGTGCTGATGGTGATCGTGGGCCTGCTGATCAAGGAGCTCATGCCGCTGTTCCAGCGCATGCAGGCCAACATCGACTCGATCAACGGCGTGATGCGTGAGCAGATCATGGGCATCCGCGTCGTACGCGCCTTCGTCCGCGAGGACCACGAGACCCAGCGCTTCACCGACGCCAACGCCACCCTGACCGACACCTCGGTGCGGATCGGCCGGCTGTTCGTGATCATGGGCCCCGCCATCACCGTGGTGCTGCACCTGGCCACCGCCGCCGTGCTCTGGTTCGGCGGTCACCGGGTCGCCGACGGCCTGGTCGACGTCGGCTCGCTGACCGCGTTCATGCAGTACCTGCTGCAGATCCTCATGGCGGTCATGATGGGCACCTTCATGTTCATGATGTTCCCGCGCGCGATCATCAGCGGGCGCCGCATCGCCGAGGTCCTCGACACCGTCCCCACCCTGGCCGAGCCCGCCGACCCGGTCGAGCTGCCGGCCCGCGGTGGCGGCGCCACCGTCGAGTTCCGCGACGTCACCTTCTCCTACCCAGGGGCAGACGCTCCCGTCGTCGACGGCGTCAGCTTCACCGCCGAGGCCGGTCGCACCACGGCGATCATCGGTTCCACCGGCTCCGGCAAGACCACGCTGGTCAACCTGATCCCCCGGCTGCACGACGCCACCACCGGTCAGGTGCTGCTCGACGGCGTCCCGGTCACGGAGCTCTCGCGCGCGACCATCTCCCGGACCGTCGGCCTCGTCCCCCAGAAGCCGTACCTGTTCTCCGGGACCATCGGCCACAACCTGCGCTTCGGCGACCCTGATGCCACCGACGCCGAGCTCTGGCACGCCCTGGTGACCGCGCAGGCCACCGACTTCGTCGCCGCCCGGACGACGGGGGAGGGCGAGCAGGCCCGCACCGGACTGGACTCCGCCGTCTCCCAGGGCGGTACCAACGTCTCCGGCGGCCAGCGTCAGCGGCTGTGCATCGCCCGCACCCTGGTCGCCCAGCCGCGGGTGTACGTCTTCGACGATTCCTTCTCCGCCCTCGACGTCACCACCGACGCCAAGGTGCGCGAAGGGCTGGCCGAGCGCACCCGGGGCGCGACCACGATCATCGTCGCCCAGCGCATCTCCACCATCACCGGCGCCGACCAGATCCTCGTGCTCGAGCAGGGCCGGATCGTCGGCCGCGGCACCCATGACGAGCTGCTGGAGAGCTCGCAGACCTACCGGGAGATCGTCGACTCCCAGATCACCGCGGAGGAGCCGGCATGAGCCCCGAGAACCAGGACCGGCCGGAGGATGAGGGCCAGGTCGAGGAGAATCGGACCGCGAACAGCGAGCCGCCGGTGTCCAGCTCCCCGTCGGCCCCCGAGACCGCCCCCGGCGCCGTCGCCTCGAGCACCGCCGCCGTCGGCTCGGAGCTGACTGAGGACGAGATCCTGGAGCTCCAGGACTCCGTCAGCAGCGAATGGGGCGAGTCCGCGCCCCGCAAGGCCAAGGCCTTCTGGCCCTCGACCCTGCGTCTGGTCGGCACGTTCAGCGATCACAAGCTGGCCCTGACCGTGGTGCTGGTCTTCGGGCTCGTCTCCACCGGCCTCAGCGTGTGGGCGCCCACCATCCTCGGCAACGCGATGGACGTCATCGCCGACGGCGCCTTCGGCGACGGGGGAGTGGACTTCTCGCAGCTGGGCCGGCTGCTGCTGATCGTGATCGGCATGTACGTCATCGCCTCGGTGTTCGACTGGCTGCAGGGCCGGCTGCTGAACGACATCGTCATGCGGATCGTCTATCGGCTGCGCCAGCGGATCGAGGCCAAGGTCAACCGGCTGCCGCTGAGCTACTTCGACACCCGCCAGCGCGGCGACCTGCTCTCGCGCACCACGAACGACGTCGACAACGTCCAGCAGGCCCTGCAGCAGGCCTTCGCCTCACTCGTGTACGCCGTGCTGACCATCATCGGCATCACCGCGATGATGTTCTGGCTGTCCTGGCAGCTGGCGCTGATCGCCCTGGTGGCCCTGCCGATCTCCGGGGTGGTCATCGGCTTCATCGGCTCGAAGTCCCAGAAGCTGTTCACCGCGCAGTGGCGCCACACCGGACGGCTGAACGGCCACGTCGAGGAATCCTTCACCGGGCACGACCTGGTCACCGTCTTCGACCGGCAGGACAGCATGCGCGAGCAGTTCGACACCCGCAACGAGGAACTGTGGGAGGCGTCGTTCAAGGCGCAGTTCTACTCCGGGATGATCATGCCGATCATGCAGTGGGTGACCTACCTCGGCTACGTGGGCATCGCCGTGGTGGGCGGGCTGCGGATCGCCGCCGGCCAGATGTCGCTGGGCCAGGTCACCGCTTTCATCCAGTACTCGCGCGAGTTCAACGCGCCGCTGGGCGAGGTGGCCGGCATGGCCAACATGCTGATCTCCGGTGTCGCCTCCGCCGAGCGGATCTTCGAGCTGCTGGACGCCGAGGAGCAGGAGGCCGACGGGGAGATCACCGCCATCGTCACCGGGCTCGACGGCGAACCCGCCAGCCAGCGCATCGAGCGCGCCGAGCTGGCCGCCCCCACCCGCGGCCACGTCGAGTTCGACCGCGTCGCCTTCTCCTACACCCCGGACGCCCCGCTGATCACCGACCTCTCGCTGACCGCCGAGCCCGGCCAGACCGTCGCCATCGTCGGCCCCACCGGCGCCGGCAAGACCACCCTGGTCAACCTGATCATGCGGTTCTACGAGATCGACGCCGGCCAGATCCGGCTGGACGGGGTGGACATCCGCGCCCTGGACCGCGGGGCCGTGCGCAGCCAGATCGGCATGGTGCTGCAGGACGCGGTGCTGTTCGGCGGGACCATCATGGACAACATCCGCTACGGCCGGCTCGACGCCACCGAAGACGAGGTGATCGCCGCGGCGACCGCCACCTTCGTGGACCGCTTCGTGCGCACCCTGCCCGACGGCTACGAGACGGCGATCGAGGACGAGGGCGCGAACATCTCCGCCGGGGAGCGCCAGCTGATCACCATCGCCCGCGCCTTCCTCGCCGACCCCGCGCTGCTGATCCTCGACGAGGCCACCTCCTCGGTCGACACCCGCACCGAGGTCCTCGTCCAGGAGGCGATGGCGGCGCTGCGCACCGACCGCACCAGCTTCGTGATCGCCCACCGCCTCTCCACCATCCGCGACGCCGACGTGATCCTGGTGATGGAGCACGGCGACATCGTCGAGCAGGGCTCCCACGAGCAGCTGCTCGAGGCCGAGGGCGCCTACCACCGCCTCTACTGGTCGCAGTTCGCCGCCGGCGTGGATCCGGATGAGGAGGAGTCGCTGCTGGAGGTCTCGACCGGCGTGACCGGTGAGATCTCTGCCGTGGACCCCGACGCCAGCCCGGCCGGCTGACCGCGGGAGCACGCATCGGCGGTTCGTCTCAGGCGGCTTGTCGGCCGGCTCGGGCGGCACGCTCCGAAAGGTTCCATCCAGGGGGAACCTTTCGGAGCGCGGCGGGACGACAAGCCTTGACAAATTAATTTGTCGGGCGGAGTCTAGGGTCATGCATGATGTGGAGACGATCGACGATGCCGCCGCGGCGGAGGCCTCGCTGGACCCGATGCGGGGGCGGATGCTGGCGGCGCTGAGCGAGCCCGGCTCCGCCTCGACGCTCGCCGCCCAGCTCGGTATGCCGCGGCAGAAGGTCAACTATCACCTGCGCGTGCTCGAGCAGCACGGCCTGGTCGAGCTCGTCGAGGAGCGCCGGCGAGGCAACTTCACCGAACGGTTGCTCCAGGCATCGGCCGCCTCGTACGTGATCTCCCCCGGTGCGCTGGGGGGCATGCAGCCGGATCCGGCACGCTCGCCGGACCGGCTCTCGGCCCGCTGGCTGCTGGCACTCTCGTCCCGTCTCGTGCGGGATGTGGGCACGCTGCTGACGGGGGCGCAGAGGGCGAACAGGCCGGTGGCGACCTACGCGATGGACGGGGAGATCCGCTTCGCCTCGGCCGCGGATCGTGCCGCCTTCACCGAGGAGCTGACGACCACGATCACCGACCTCGTCGCCAAGTACCACCGCGAAAAGCCCGCGGAGGGTGGGGGAGAGGGGAAGCTCTACCGCCTCGTCGTGGCGACGCACCCCGCCGTGCCTGCCGACCGTAGTGCCCCGCTCACCCACTGACGCACCGCTCACCACTGACGCACCTGTCACCACCCACCGATGAGGAGAACAGCCATGTCCAAGGAGTTCGAGGTCCGCAAGGAGGTCGTCCTGGAGGCGACCCCGGAGCAGGTCTGGCGAGCGATCGCCACCCCCGAGGGACAGGCCGCCTGGTCCCCCGATCCGTACGTCTCCCAGGACGGGACGGACGTGGAGATCCAGGAGCCGGAGCGCTTCGCCCTGCGCACCCCCGAGGCGGAGAACGGCGCATTCCACGCCTTCGAGTACATCGTCGAGGCCCGCGACGGCAGCACCACCACCCTGCGGTTCGTCCACAGCGGCTACCTCGGGGACGACTGGGACGCCGAGTTCGACTACGGCGAGATGACCGCGCAGGGGTGGGACATGTACTTCCACACCCTCGCCGAGTACCTCAAGCACTTCGCTGACCGTCCCGCGACCTTCGTCGTCGCCGAAGGGCCCGCCTCCTCCTCGAGTCCCGAGGCATGGACGCAGCTCGAGCGGGCTCTCGGTGTGGACGGACCCGTCGAGGTCGGTCAGCAGTTGACGCTGACCCCGGAGGGCCTTCCGCGGCTCGAGGGCGAAGTGGACTACGCCCGCCCGGGCGAGGATTTCATCGGCCTGCGCGCCGCCGACGGCCTCTACCGCTTCCACGGCAGAGCGGCGATGGGACTTCCCGTCGCCGTCGGTCACTACCTCTACACCGAGGACGTGGATCGGGAGGCCGCCCAGCAGGCCTGGAAGGGCTGGCTGGAGCGCGCATACGCCTGACGTGCTCGGCGGTTCCAGAGGCTGCCAGGACGGTCTCCCTCGATACACTGGCATCTCCCGGTACCGTTCAGCGCTCAGCGCCCCGAGGCGGAGATGCCTGCCTGCGTGGGCAATGAGCCCGTGTCGGCGGAACCGCTTCGCCGGCAGCGACCGGCGGAGTAGGTTCGAGACCATGGAGGTCACGATCATCGGCGGCGGGGTCAGCGGCCTCGCCCTCGCCCACGAGCTCGCCCCGGACCACGACGTCACCGTGCTGGAGGCCTCCCCGGGGCCGCGCGGCGGCGGGTACATGATCGACTTCTTCGGTCCTGGTTTCCTCGCCGCCGAGCGGATGGGCATCCTCGAGGAACTGCGTTCCCGCGGGAACGTCTTCGACGGGGTGCGCTTCGCCCGGCCCGACGGCACCCCGAGCGGGACCATCGACGTCGGCCCCCTGGTCGAGGCGGCCGACGGCCGCTACTTCTCAATCCTGCGGCCGGAGGTGGAGCTGGGCCTGCTCGCGCAGCTCCCGGCCTCCGTGGACGTCCGCTACGGGCAGCGCGCCGTCGCAGTCCGCGACGCGGCCCTCAGCGGCGCCATGGATCCGGCCCGCGCCGTGGTGGAGACCGCCGACGGAGCCACCCTCGAATCCGACCTCGTCGTCGCCTGCGACGGCGTGCGCTCCCCGTTCCGTGAGCATGTCGCCCCCGGCCACGGCGAGATCGTGCCGATGGGGTACCGGGCGGCCAGCTACCTCCTCGAGGCCCCGGAGCTCGCCGACGAACTCGGGAACCATGCCCTGATGACCGACACCTTCCAGCGGATCGGCGGGATGTACGCCGCAGGCGCGGGCCGGATCGGCGTCCTGTGCGCCCAGCGCGTCGACCGACGCCTCACGGAGCGACCGGAACCGGATCCCTCGCGTCTGCGCGCGGAGTTCTCCGGGCTCCACCCGCTGGTGGATACGGCGCTGGAGCAAGCACCAGCGTCGTTCTACGACGACCTGGTCGCCCAATCGGCCGCCCCGACGTGGAGCCGCGGCCGGGTGGTCCTGGCCGGGGATGCCGCCCATGCGGTCTCGCTGCTCGCGGGCCAGGGGACATCGCTCGCCGTCGCCGGCGCGGAGGCGCTCGCCCGCTCCCTGCGCGCGGCAGGGCCGCACGTCGAGGTGGGCCTGCGCGACTATGAGCGGCGGTGGCGTCCGGTCGTCGAACGGGCCCAGCGCGCCGGGCGTCGCAGCGCCGCCTCGTTCATCCCGGCCAACGGCCTGCAGCTGCGCGTCCAGCAGGTCGCGCGGCGCACCCTCAGCATCCCGGGTGTCAGCCGTCTGCTCGCCCCGCAGTTCATCGGGGCATGAGAGGAACCGGCTCCGTGGACCGCCGACGCGACGACGTGCTCGCGCGCGAACATGCAGCCCTCACCGAGGACCTGCAGGCGCTGTCGCGGGAGCAGTGGGCGCAGGGGTCGTTGTGCGCGGGGTGGACGGTCCACGACGTGGTCGCCCATCTCGGGGCTGTGCTGACCGGGGGATGGACCTCCTGGGCCGCGCACATGCTGCGGGCCGGTCTGCGCCCCGAGGTCTACAACCGTCGTCGGATCAGCCGCTTCGCCGGACCGACTCCGGAGGAGACGCTGAGCCGGTTCGCCGCGATCGGGTCCCGCCACGGGGAGGCGATGCGCCCGGCGACCCGACGGACCGTCCCCTGGCTCGGCGAGGTCATCGTGCATGCCCAAGATATCCGTCGGCCGCTGGGACTGGAGCGGACACCGGAGCAGGATTCGGTGCTGGCGGTCGCGACGTTCTTCGCCTCCCGCGACTACACGGTCAGGAGCCGGTCGCAGGTGAGAGGGCTCCATCTCCGGGCGACCGATGCGTCCTTCGCGCACAATCCGCCCGAACTGCCGGCGGTGCGCGGTCCACTGCTCGCTCTCGTCATGGTCATGGCCGGTCGCCCGGCCTACCTCGAGGACCTGGCGGGCAGCGGGGTGGCGACGCTCCGGCGGCGCATGACCCGCTGAGCCGGCTGCGCATGGCGCGAGGAGACGCTCCTGCTCGGGGATCCGTGCGTCAGCCGCCTGCTCGCCCGGCAGGTCCTCGGCACCCGAGGCTGCGTGCCCGAGGCGGCGTGCCCAGGAAGTCTGCCCGGAAGGTGGCTCACGCCCGGCCCAGCCGCTCGCGGGCGGTGCGCCCGCGCGAGGCCAGCGGCGCCGAGCCGGCGGCCTTGGCCAGGCCCACCTCGGCGCCGTTGCCGTAGAAGGTCTCGATTCCCGAGGCGGGAACCTCGAAGGCCTCGTGCCAGATCCCGACGGCTCCGGGATTCTTCCGAGCCGCCGCGTTGAACCGCTCCCACGCCGGCATGTGGGCGCGGGAGGTCATCCGCGCGTACTGGTAGAGGTGCTCGACGCTCTTCCAGTACTGCACCACCCACGGCCCCTTCGGTCCCAGCAGGTTCTCGGCGCTGAGGAACCCCAGGTCCTCGGCCTCGCCCCGCTCGGAGGCGGCGCGGTTGCGCTGGAGCTCGGCGAGCATCCGGGGCATCTCCGCGGCGACCGGCAGCCAGAGGTCCGGTCGCCACGGCTTGTGAATGGTCATGCCGATGTTGAACACCACGACCCCGCCGATCGGGGCATGGGTGAGGTTCGGCGGGCGGGTAGGTGTGACAGAGTCCGGCTGACGGGCCATGGCGCGCTCCTCGCGAGATTAGAAAGTGCTACTTTCTAAGAGTGGGCCGGACCCGTCCCCACGTCAAGGGGTTTCCGTGTCTGGGCCCGAGGAAGCACGACAGAAGGTGACACGATGAGGATCTCCGCCCTCGCGGAACGGACCGGCGTGCCCGTCGGCACCATCAAGTACTACCTGCGAGAGGGCTTGCTGGCCCCGGGCCGTCAGACCTCCCGCACCACCGCCGAGTACGACGAGTCCCACGTCGAGCGGATCCGCCTGGTGCGGGCCCTGACCGACGCGGGTGGGCTGGGCATCGCGGCCGTGCGCCGGGTCGTCGTCGCGATCGACGCGCCGGATCCGCAGCGCCACCACGTCCTGGCCACCGCGCACAACGCTCTCGTGGGCAGCGGAGCCGCCCACGCGGAAGCGGAGCGAGGACGGGCGGCCGCGACCGATCAGGATCACGAGCGAGCAGAGGGCCGCGCTGATCCCGCCGGGCTTGACGGGCGCGCGCGGCGGTGGGCCTCGCGCCGCGGCTGGTCCGCTGACCCGGTCGATCCGCTCCTGGAACGGCTCGAGCGGGCCTGGGAGGCGTGCGGCGCGGCAGGGATCGAGGTGGACGCGGCCATGCTCGACGACTACGCCGACGCCGTCGAGCATGTCGCCCGGATCGATGTGGCGTCCGTGCCGACCGGGGCGGACGACGCGGTGCGCCGAGTCATCGTCGGCACCGTCATGACCGAGCCGATGCTGGCCACTCTGCGCCTGCTCGCCCAGCGCCAGGTCGCGATCCGGGGCGAGCAGGAGCCCGGGTGAACACCCCTGCCTGATCGGCCGCTGCGACGTAGGCTGGGAGGTATGGAACATCGTCATCTCGGCCGCAGCGGCCTCAAGATCAGCGAAATCATCTACGGCAACTGGCTGACCCACGCCTCCCAGGTCGAGGACGACCGCGCCCGCGCGTGCGTGCAGGCCGCCCTCGACGCCGGCATCAGCACCTTCGACACCGCCGACACCTACGCCAACACCGCGGCGGAGGTCGTGCTCGGCGAGGCACTCAAGGGGGAGCGGCGCGAGTCGCTGGAGATCTTCACCAAGGTCTACTTCCCCACCGGCCCCAAGGGGCACAACGACACCGGCCTGTCGCGCAAGCACATCCTCGAGTCCATCGACGGGTCGCTGCAACGGCTGCAGACGGATTACGTCGACCTCTACCAGGCTCATCGCTACGACTACGCGACGCCGCTGGAGGAGACCATGCAGGCCTTCGCCGACGTGGTCCACTCCGGCAAGGCCCTCTACATCGGCGTCTCCGAGTGGAACGCGGATCAGATCCGCGCCGGCCACCAGCTGGCCCGCGAGCTCGGCATCCAGCTGATCTCGAACCAGCCGCAGTACTCGATGCTGTGGCGCGTGATCGAGGAGCGCGTGGTGCCCACCTCGCGCGAGCTCGGCGTCTCCCAGATCGTGTGGTCCCCGATCGCGCAGGGCATCCTGACCGGTAAGTACAAGCCGGGCGCGGAGCCGCCGGAGGGTTCGCGGGCGCGGGACGAGAAGGGCGGCGCGGACATGATCAAGCGCTTCCTGAACGACCCGGTGCTCGAGGCGGTCCAGGGCCTGCTGCCGATCGCCGAGGAGCAGGGCCTGACCCCGGCGCAGCTCGCCGTGGCCTGGGTGCTCTCCAACGACAACGTCGCCGGTGCCATCATCGGCGCCTCGCGGCCCGAGCAGGTCACCGAGAACGTCAAGGCCGCCGGCGTCACCCTCGATGCGGACGTCAAGGCCCGCATCGACGAGGTCCTCGGCGACATCCCCGAGATGGACCCCGCCAAGACGGTCTCCCCGGCGCAGCGCCTCGCCTGAGATACCTCACCTGGGCTCATCGCCCGGAAGACGACGACGGCTCGGCCCCGATGTGGGGCCGAGCCGTCGTCTCTGTGTGGAGCTCGTGCCGCGCCGGTTCAGAGGCGTCGGTTCACCGCAGTGTGGGCTCTCAGAGCGGGCGGGTCTCCGGGCCCTTGGTGCGGCCCGCGATCTCCTCGCCGGTCGCGCCGGGTGTGATCAGCCCGTCGGCCCGCAGCTCCCAGAACTCGGCGTTGCGGATGCCGACGTTGCGCGGGTCGAACTGGGGATCCAGCCCCTGCTTCTTCTGCTGCTGGTAGTCCTTCAGGGCCTTCAGCGCCGGTCCCTGCATGATGAGGATCGCGACGACGTTCAGCCATGCCATCAGGCCCACGCCGACGTCCCCGAGCGCCCAGGCGTCACCGGTGGTGGCGACCGAGCCGTAGACCACCGAGACCAGGATCAGCGCCTGCAGGCAACGGATCAGCACGCGGCGCACGGTGCGGCTGGGGATGAAGCGGTTGAGGTAGGTCAGGTTGACCTCGGCCATGTAGTAGTAGGCCACGATCGTGGTGAAGGCGAAGAAGAACAGGGCGATCGCCACGAACGTCGGCCCGAGGCCCTGGAAGACGGTCTCGAAACCGTTCTGCGCGTACTCGGGGCCGTAGTCGGTGCCCTCGGGGATGGCGCCCTGGTACAGCACCGTCTCCTCGTCGAGCGCGAACACCTGGTACATGTTCGTCGAGATGATCAGGAACGCGGTGGCGGTGCACACGAACAGGGTGTCGACGTAGACCGCGAAGGACTGCGCGAAGCCCTGCTTGGCGGGGTGGGAGACCTCGGCGGCTGCCGCCGCGTGCGGGCCCGTGCCCTGGCCGGCCTCGTTGGAGTACAGGCCTCGCTTGACGCCCATCTCGATGGCCTTGCCCACGATCGCGCCGAAGGCCGCGTTCATGCCGAAGGCGCTGGAGAAGATGGTGCCGAAGACGTGGCCGATCTGGTCGAAGTTCACGAAGAACACGACCAGCGCCAGGATGATGTACAGGAGAGCCATGATCGGCACCACGATCATCGCGAAGTGCGCGATGCGCTTGACGCCGCCGATGATGATGAAGGCCAGCAGGATGATCAGGCCCACGGCGGTCATCCAATGCGGGATGTCCCAGGCCTCGAAGACGGCCGAGGAGACGCCGTTGCCCTGCACGCCCGGCAGGAAGAAGCACATGGCGATGATGGTGAGCGCCGCGAACACGGCCGCGTAGACCTTGAAGACCGGAGCGGCGGCGGTGTGCTTGTACGCCTTCTCGATGTAATAGGCCGGGCCACCTCGGTACTCGCCGGTGTCGAGGTCCTTCTCCTTGTAGATCTGGCCCAGGGTGCACTCGATGAAGGAGGTCGCGGCGCCGAGCAGCGCGATCACCCACATCCAGAACACGGCGCCGGGGCCGCCGAGGGCGATCGCCGTGGCGACGCCGCCGATGTTGCCCATGCCCACGCGGCCGGCCAGGGACATCATGAGGGACTGGAAGGAGGACGTGCCGTCGGGAGAGGACTCGCCCTTCTTCAGCTGCGAGACCATATCCGGGATGCACCGGATCTGCAGGAACACGGTGCGCAGGGTGAAGTAGAGGCCGGCCAGCAGCAACAGGATGACCAAGGGCAGAGCCCAGACCACCCCGTTCAGCATCCCGACCACGTCGGCGAAAGTCATGTCAGCCCTCCTGAGGCATTGAGGAAGCGGTGGCGACGTCGACACCGGAGGTGCGTGACCGGGGACACGGCCGCGCGCTGGAGGAAACCTACCCGACCGTCTCGGCGTCGAGCCCGTATTCAGCTCCGCGTTGCCGGGTCGTGATCAAACTGTCAGGGAAGCGGCATGGCGCACACCGGTTCGAAGTCGCCCGGGAGGAGCCGTTACACTTGTAAGCGACCCCTCGTGCGGTGTCACCTCGCTGAACTCCCCCAGGGCTTGACGGCAGCAAGGGCAGGCGGGCTCTGGCAGGTGCGCGAGGGGTCCTTCATGCCCTCCGGCCGGCGGGTGCGCGCGGCCGATGTGCTGCGCCGATGGCGGCCGACGGAGCGGACCCGATCAGCAGACTGCCTGCGGCCGACATGGTGACTGCACCGACCAGCCGTTGAGCCGGTGGTTCCCCAGGGCACAGCTGCTCTCGTCGTGGGGGATGTCCTCCACCCGATGCGGCGGGGAGCCCCGTATCCGGCGCCGGTGCCGGATTCCTACGGTGGAGCCCGACGCGGAATCGCACCCGGCGCCGCGCACCGTCCCTCAGGAGCGCACGATGTCCTCGAATTCCGCCGTGCCCCCGGCGCTCTCCGCGTCCGCCTCCGATGCTCGTCCCGTCTACGGACGCGTCGCCCTGTTCATGGCCGTGGCCACTGCCGCTACCGTCGCCCTCTCGATCCCGTTCGCCAGCGGAGTGCTGCCGGAGGCCGCCGTCGGCGTCATCGTGCCATTGGCCCAGCTCTTCCCGCTGATCGCCGCCCTCCTGGTCCGCCGCCGCGGAGAGAGATGGTGGCGCTCGCTCGCGCTGGCCGTGCCCTCCTGGAGGGCGCTGGGCATCGCCGCCCTCGCTGCCGTCGCGGCCTTCACCGTGGTCCCGCTGGCCCGTGTGCTGATCGGGTTCGGTGCGGGGGCTCCGCCGATGGCCGACGGCCCGCCGCTGGCCGGCCTCGTGGCAGCGGTCCCGGCCGTCTTCGTCATGCAGGCCGCGTTCGCGATCGGCGAGGAGGCCGGCTGGCGAGGCTGGCTGCACCGAGAGCTCGCGCCGCTCGGCTTCTGGGCGATGTCGCTGAGCGTCGGGGTGATGTGGGCCGTGTGGCATCTGCCGATCGTGGTCGCCTTCGGGTTCTCTCCGCGGGAGGCGATCGCCTATCTGGGCACGATCGTCGCCGTTGCGCCGCTGCTGTCGGCGCTGCGAGAGATCTCCGGGACCGTCTGGGCGGCCGTCATCGGCCACGGGCTGCTCAACAGCCTCCGTGTCGGGATCGAGCAGAACGTGCTGGGACCCCTCGGCCCGGGCCTCGGGTGGCTGCTGGACGTGGCCTCGTGGGCGCTGTGGCTCGCGGTGGCCTGGATGGTGCTGCGCGCCGCCGGTCCGGCCCGCCGGGTCGGTGCCGACGGATCAGACCAGCCGGACCGGTGATCCGTACTGCGCCACCTGGGTGTCAGAGGTCGGACGTGATGGCCACCAGGCGTCCATGGACGCAGAAGCGGGGCCCCGGAATGCCGAGGGCGCACATGCGCCGCACTCTGCACTCCGGAGCCCCGCTCAGCGGTGCCTCCGCCAGGGGTCAGACCGAGGTGGCCTGCTTCTCCCGGGCATCGGGGTCGATGATCGCGTCATCGGCCGGGGCGCCCGGCTCGGTGGCCTCGGCGTGGGCGGCCGCGGCCGCTCGTGCTTCCTCGGCCTGCTCAGCCTGGATGGCCTGGAACGAGGTGCGGCGCGCGGCGTCGTAGGTCTCGTGGTCCAGGATCCGCTCGCGGCGGGAGACGATCACCGGCACCAGTGACTGGCCGGTCACGTTCAACGCGGTGCGGCCCATGTCGAGGATCGGGTCGACGGCGAGCAGCAGGCCCACGCCCTCCAGCGGCAGGCCCAGCGTGGACAGCGTCAGCGTGAGCATGACGGTCGCGCCGGTCATGCCCGCGGTGGCCGCCGAGCCCAGCACGGAGACCAGCACGATCAGCAGGTAATCCGTGACGCCGAGGGAGACGCCGTAGAAGTTCGCCACGAAGATCGCGGCCAGGGCCGGGTAGATCGCGGCGCAGCCGTCCATCTTGGTGGTCGAGCCCAGCGGGACCGCGAAGGAGGCGTAGTGGCGCGGCACGCCCATGCGCTCGGTGACGGTCTGGGTCATCGGCATGGTGCCCAGCGAGCTGCGGGAGACGAAGCCGAGCGAGGTCGCCGGCCACACGCCGCGGAAGAACGAGGCGACGCTGAGGCCGTTGACCTTCAGCAGCACCGGGTAGACGACCAGCAGCACCAGCAGCAGGCCGATGTAGATGTCGGCCGTGAACACGCCGAGCTGGCCGATGGCCTCCCAGCCGTAGCTGGCCACCGCGTTGCCGAGCAGGCCCACGGTGCCGATCGGGGCGAGGCGGATGACCCACCACAGCATCTTCTGCACGATCTCCAGCGCGGAGCCGGTGAACCGCAGGAACGGCTCGGCCTTCTCGCCCACGGAGAGCACCGCGATGCCGACGGCGATGGAGATGACCAGGATCTGCAGGGCGTTGAAGCCGAGCGAGACCGAGCCGTCGTCGCCCACGCTGCCCTCGATGCCCAGGAAGTTGGCCGGGACCAGGCCGGTGAGGAAGTCGAGCCAGGTGCCCTGGGTGGAGGAGGCCTCGGCGGCGTCCGCGGAGACGCCGGAGTTCGCACCGGGCGTGGTCAGGGCGCCCAGGCCGATGCCGATCAGCACGGCGATCATGGAGGTGATCGCGAACCACAGCAGCGTCTTCCACGCCAATCGGGCGGCGTTGGTGACGTTGCGCAGGTTCGCGATGGAGGTGACGATCGCGAGGAAGATCAGCGGCGGGACCAGGGCCTTCAGCAGCGTCACGAAGATCGAGCCGATGGTCTCGAGGGTCGTGGTCAGCCAGTTCGGGCCGTCACCGCCGTCTTCGCCCGCGCCGGGCACGGGACCGATCTGCGCGGCGACCAGCCCGAGGACCACGCCGAGGACGAGGCCGATGAGGACCTGCCAGCCGAAGGGGATCCGCGTGATCGCGCGCAGCGGATTGCGAGAGCGCGTGGGGGGCGCCTCGCTGGCGGGGGAGGAGGTTGAAGTATTCACAGCCGAAGACGCTACGCGCGTGAGGGGTTCGGATCAATACTTTGCCTACGGCATCACACAAGGACTGCTTATGCCTCGAGCGGCCTCCGCCGGTCGGCTGATGGGAGCGGCCTGAAACGTCGCCGCGCGGACGATGTGCCGGCCGCGGCGGGTTGGCACCGTGGAGCCATGCCCGAGCCCCGCAGCGGTCGCCACCCCGAGTCCGCGGCCCGATCCGAACCCGAGAGTCTCGCCGAACCTGCCGCCCGTTCCGAGCCCGAGGGCCTCGCCGATACCGCGAGCCGTCCGGAAGCCGAGGCTCCGGCCGCGCAGGAACCGACGCGGTTCGCGGCCGACGTCGACTACAGCGGCCGGGCCGACGGTCATGACTACCTGGTCCGCGTGCGGCACTGCTTCCTCGGCACCTCCTTCACGGTCACCATCGACGGCGTCGAGCACGACCCCAAGGCCGAGCAGAAGGCCGCCTCCGAAGGGGATCCGCAGGATGACGGCCTGGCGTTCCGACTGGAGGAGAACTTCACCGTCACCTACGCCACGGTGCGCCGCCCGGGCAAGGACGGTGAGCTCGCCGACGCCGAGGTGATCGCCGTGCGCACTGCCGGCCTGGGCGGCGCCGGGGAGGTCGACGTCCGCAGCGGTCTCCAGCGGATCCCGCTCGCGCCCGAGGAGGGCAGCCCGTCGGCCGCCCGCGATCGTCGGCGCACCGCCCATCCCACGCGCTACGCCCTGCTCGCGGCACTGGCCAAGGCCGCCGGGTTCCTGCTGCCGCTGCTCGGGATCGGGGCGCTGTTCAGCGGGTTCCTCCGACCGGCGATCGAATGGATCCTTGCCCGCATCCAGCCCGTGACCGACGCGATCGCCGCCTTCATCGCGCCGATCAGGGAGTGGATCGCCGATCTGCTGCGGCCACTGGTGGAGCTTCGGGACAGGATCCTGGGCCCGGTGCAGGAATTTCTCTCGAACCTCCTCCGGCCCGTCCGCGACGGCCTGGCCTGGCTGCGCGAGCGGCTGTTGGGATGGATACCGGACCTGGATCTGCCCGTTGACATCCCGGACTGGGTGGCCGACATCGCCGTTCCGGTCATCGTGGTGCTCGTCGTCTTCGTCATCACCCGCCAGCGCCTGCGGGCGCGCGCGAAGCGGCTGCACGAGGCGCGCACCTCGGGAGGCTCGAGCCGGGCGACGGCCTCCGAGGACCCTGGTGCGGCGCGCACGTCGGCCAGGTCGAGCGAGGCTTCGACGTCGGACGATTCGGACGACGGCGACGGGCGGGGGAGCTGAGCGCCTGGACCGCCGTACTACTTCTCGGAGTCGGAGGTGTAGTCGAAGCCGGAACCGGAACCGGAACCGGAATCGGAGCTGGAATCGAAACCAGAGCTGGAGTCGGAATCAGTGCCGGAGTCCGGATCCGGTGCGGCGGACCCCCACGCCGGGCTGCGCCGGCGGGCGTGATCGACGCGCTGGGTGCGCCGGATGTACACGGCCAGCGCGACCATGACGACGACGGTCGCCATTGCTGCCCACCAGCGGACGCTTCCGGCCTCCGCATTCGTCATCAGCACCGCGAAGACGAAGACCAGTGGGATCAGAGCGGCCAGCGCGCGGATGGCTCGGACGTTGCGCCGGTGATCCTCCGGCTTCGTGCTCAGGGCGTTGTCACCGATCGCGATGTGAGGCAGGAAGGCGGCGGTGAGCGGCAGGATGACGAACACCGTCAGCGCCAGCGCGCCCAGCATTCCGAAGAGCAGGGCCATCAGCGCCGCCATCCCGACCCATCCCGGCAGCGGCACGTCCCGCGTGACGAAGCCGGCCCAGTCGATCGCCCCCAGCGGCCGGGAGGCGAACCCCCGCCACACCGGCGGCAGCAGCCCGACCAGGACGCTCGGAAACAGGACCACGCCGACCGTCACGAAGGGCAGCGTGAGCGCGCGGTACAGAGCCGCCAGGGTGATGCCGAGCTTCTCGTCCCGTCGCCACAGCGACTCGATCACCGCCCACAGTGGAGCGGGCACGGCGGACAGCGGCACGATCCACGCCACCTGGCCGGCCCGGTCGTCGTCGATGCCGCTCAGCGTGATCAGCACTGTGGCGCTCAGCGAGGCGAGTGCGCCGAGGAGCAGGAGGATCCCGGTTCCGGGGGAGACCAGCCTGCGCAGCATGCCGTCGGATGCGCGCGTGACCACCCGGGGACCTGTCGGCACGGCAGCGGACGCGCCCTCGTCCTCGGCGTGCTCGTCGGCAGTGGTGCCGTCTTCGCCCTCGACTGCGCGGTCCATCGCATCGGCGGAGCGGTCGGGCTCCTCCTGGACGGCGCTGCGCCGGTCACGAGCGTTGAGGACCAGCAGGAGGAGCGAGAGCACCGCGATGAGCACCGTGACCGTGACCAGGCCGAGGGCGATGAGGTACGGCAGGTCCGGCGGCAGCGGGATGCCCAGGCGAAGGCGGGGCAGGGCACTGTCGCGGATCCCGTGAGCCGCGGCGAGCGTCAGCACGAGGAACAGGGAGATCCCCGAGGCGACCAGGGCGCAGGCGGCGGGGACGGCGTCCACCGGACGCGAGCGGCGAGTGGCGCGGATCCATCCTGCCCCGTCGACGAGCACGTAGATCAGCAACGGCAGCTCGACCACGGCCGCCGCGACGTAGCCCAGCGGGCTCTGGTACGGGGCGTAGTAGGCGGCCAGCAGGGTGGCGACGGGGCACAGAATGGCCAGCGCCAGCCCCAGCACGATCTGCATGGCGGAGGTCGGCCGGGGGCGTACGTCCTCCTCGGACGGGGTGAGGGCGAACATGCTCGACATCTTTCCATCGACCGGTGCGCCGCGCTCTCTGCCCGCCCGGCCGTGGACGGATGGTCGCACGCCCGTCACGGCCGCGGTTCCTCCCCAGGGGAGTGCTGTCCCCAACATGTGCACGACAGGCGGGGTCGTCGGTCGTCTCCATTAGCCTGTGGGGGTGGCCACCGCTCTGTACCGTCGTTACCGCCCGGAGTCCTTCGCCGAGGTGATCGGCCAGGACCACGTCACCACGCCCTTGCGGCGTGCGCTGCGCGCGGGCCGCATCGGTCACGCCTATCTGTTCTCGGGTCCGCGAGGCTGCGGCAAGACCACCTCGGCGCGCATCCTCGCCCGCTGCCTGAACTGCGCCGAGGGGCCGACGGATACGCCGTGCGGGCAGTGCGATTCCTGCCGTGACCTGGCCCGCGGCGGCTCCGGCAGTCTCGACGTGGTCGAGATCGACGCCGCCAGCCACGGTGGCGTGGACGACGCCCGCGAGCTGCGCGAGCGAGCGTCCTTCGCGCCGGTGCGCGATCGCTACAAGGTGTTCATCATCGATGAGGCGCACATGGTCACCTCCGCGGGCTTCAACGCGCTGCTCAAGCTCGTCGAGGAGCCTCCGGAGCACGTGAAGTTCGTCTTCGCGACCACCGAGCCGGACAAGGTCATCGGCACCATCCGCTCGCGCACCCACCACTACCCGTTCCGCCTGATCCCGCCGCAGGTGCTGGCTCCGTACCTCGATGAGGTCTGCGCGGCCGAGGGCGTGCAAGTCGGCGAGGGCGTGATGCCGCTGGTGGTGCGCGCCGGAGGAGGCTCGGCGCGTGACTCGCTCTCGGTGCTGGACCAGCTGATGGCCGGCGCCGGTGAGGACGGGCTCGACTTCCCCACCGCGATCGCGCTGCTGGGCTTCACCGACACCGCGCTGCTGGATACCGCCATCACCGCGGTCGCCCAGCGTGACGCCGCCTCCCTGTACGAGGCGGTCGAGCATGTCCTGGCCACCGGGCACGAGCCCCGCCGTTTCGTGGAGGACGTGCTCGAGCGGATGCGGGACCTGATCGTCCTGGCCGCCGTGCCGGATCGCGGCGCAGATCTGCTGCCGCAGGTCCCGGCGGACGAGCTCGAGCGCATGCGCACCCAGGCGGGGATGTTCGCGCCCGCGGACCTGTCCGTCTGCGGTGACCTCGTCCACGAGACGCTCTCGACCATGAGCGGGGCGACCTCACCGCGGCTGCACCTCGAACTGCTCGCCGCGCGGCTGGTGCTGCGCGACGAGCGGGCCGCTGCCCCCGCTCGAGCCGATGGGCAAGCACCGGCAGAGGGCCGCCCGGCCTCGGCCCCGCCCGGGCAGGGAGGCCAGGCCGCCGCAGGCCCGTCCGCCGGTCCGACGTCGGCCGCTCAGGGCTCGCAGCCGGCGCCGGCGGCATCCGGTGGCCGCGAAGAGGCTCGCCGGATCGCCCAGGAGAAGGTCGAAGCGGCCCGGCAGGCGCGCAGCGGCAACGCTCCCTCCCAGGCCGCCTCCTCGCAGGCGGCGGGGGAGCGGCCCGATTCCGCCGTTCCCGGACGGCAGCCGGCGCCCGGACCCGGGGAGCGGCAGAACGCTCCTGCAGCCCGCGAGGGCCAGGCCGCCGCACGACCTGACGGCCGATCGGCGCCGGACGGATGGGACAGCACGCCCTCCCGGCCGGCCCAGAGTGACCGCGACTCCGGGCCCTCGCGCCCTGCCCAGGGCGGTGGGGACGCCCAGCCGTCGCGCCCGGCACAGGATGGCTGGGACGCCCAGCCCTCGCGCCCGTCGCAGACGCCCGTGGAACCTCGGGCTGCCGCGCAGCAGGCCGCTCCACCGGCCGCGGCCTCCACGGCGGAGGCAGCGGCGAACTCTTCCGGCGTCGACGGGCGGGCCCAGGGCATCGTGGACGCGGCCACGGTGCGCGAGCACTGGTCGGCCATCCTCGACGAGCTCGCCCAGATCCGGCGCCCCAGCTGGGTGCTGGTCGCCCAGAACGCGCACGTCAATTCGATGAACGGCTCGACGCTGCTGGTCGGGTTCCGCACCGAGGGCCTGGTCGCGGCGTTCCGTCGAGGGACCGTCGCGCAGAACGTCGCCGACGCCGTCAGGCGCATCATGCGCGTCGAGGTCACGGTCGACGCGATCGTGGCCGAGGACCCGGGGCCCGGAGGTCCCGGTGACGGCGGCCCGGACGATGGCGGTCCCGATGACGGAGGCGGAGGCGGGTCCGGTCCCGACGCCGACGGTGGCCCGGAGACCGGCATCGCCCGGTCCGTCCCGGCTGCCGCCGGGAACCGATGGGACCGGGGCCGCCCCGAGGCGTCGGCGGCTCCCGGTGCACCGGGCCAGGAACGTCCGGTCCCGTCCTGGGGCGAGGCCGAGCCCGCCATGGCGCCGCAGGGCAGCGCGCAGGGCGGAGGCCCGCCCTCCTCCGCACCCCGGGCCGCTGATCGCTCCGGCGCAGGGACGGCGCCCGCGCGCAGCCAGTCCTCACCCGCGGCCCCGCATGCCCGTCGCGAGGGCGGCACGATCACTGCGGAGCGCCCCGAGGACTTCCCTCCCGAGCCCGACGACCCGTATCCGCCCGATCCCGAGGATCTTCCGCCTCAGGACGTCGCACCGCACCGCGCCCATGCCGCTCCGCAGCAGAGCGCGCCCCCGCAGCGGGATCCGTCCGCACCTGCTCCCGAGGCGCCGGGGCCCTCCACCCGCTGGTCCGACGCTCTCGCACCGGCACCGGCAGCCGACGTTCCCGGTGAGCCGGCAACGGGCAGCAGCGCCCAGCCCGAGCCAGGCCCTCGCGCCGAGCCCGGAGCAGGCATCCGTGCCGAGCCGGAGACGGGCGTCCGCGACGAGCCGGCGACCGAGATCCCCGTCGTGGAGGACGAAGGCCGCGACACCCTGCCTCCGGGCCAGCCCCGCACCTATGGACAGAACGCCCTGCGGCGGGCGATCGCCGAAGACCGAGTGGTCCATTCCCGCCCCGCCACCCGTGACACGCGCCCGTGGTCGGACGCACTGCCTTCCGACGCCGGAGCACACGAGGAGCCGGTGGCGCCTGCCGCCGACGACCCGGCAGTTCCCTCGCCCGGTGACGAGGAGCCGGCCGGGGCAGTCCCCGTCGAGAGGGCGATCCCGTCTGCGGGGCCCGTCGAGTCGCCGGCGCCGTCTGCGACGGACTCGCAGTCGCCGGCGCCATCTGTGACGCCCTCGGAGCCGCCGGCCGAGTCGGCATCTGCGCGGGCAGCCGCGTCATGGGGTGCCGCGGCGACGGTCAGCTCGGCGCCCAGCCCGGTCTCGGCGCCGGATCGTTCCGCGCCGTCGGAGTCGCCCGCAGCGCCGGAGGCCCAGGCTCCCGCCCCCGCCCGCACCGGAGCCGCCCTGGCCCGCGAAGCTGCGCTGGCCTCTCGCACGGCCGGTCTGCGCACACGCAGCGGCACCGCGGAGCCCGCTGAGGGCGCTTCGGCCCCCGTCGACCCCACCGGCGGCGCGTCCCGCGACGACGAGGACGCCGTGGTGGCCACGCGCAATGGCCGTGAGGTCATCGAAACGGTCCTCGGCGGCAAGATCATCGAGGTCATCGACGAGACCGACCGGTACTGATCCGGCCGGCGGGAGCCACCGGGCCGCCCGTCAGCCCTCGCGCGGCTCCAGCAGACTGAACAGATCGGTGCGCAGCGTCGCCGGGTCCACCCCGGGCGAGGGCGGGCTCACGTAGAACTCCCAGAACGGGTAGGTCATCTGCTCCCGGCGGTCGCCGACCTCCTCGGTGAACGCGCCCCAGCTCTCCGCCAGGCCGCCGTATCCACCGACGTGACTGACCCAGGCCACGCGACCGGCCGGCAGCACCGAGGCAATGACCTCGTACCCGCTGGGCAGCGTGATGGGTGCCGGCAGCGGCTTGTCCACCGGGAAACCGACCTCGACGTCCGCCGTGGAGACCGGCGCCCGGTGGTGCAGCGCGAAGGCCGGCCCGATCGGGTGCACTCCTGCCTCCTCCAGCGCCGGGACCAGGTGCGAGAACGTGCCGTCCATGAGGGTCGACATCTCGTACATCGGGAAATCACGCTGAGAGACGACCGCGGTGGGGACCTCCGGTGCCTGGGTCACCTTGCACTCGGAGACCGGCTCGCTGGAGTCGTAGGGATGCGGCAACGACGGCATCGTGCATGTCCTGTTCTCGCTGGCGACGCCCGCTGGATCTGCGGCGGGTGGCCACGACGGTACAACGCGCCCGTCACGATGCCCAGCGCCGCGACTCCGCCCGGTCGCCCCGGGTCACTCCGCCGTGCGGCGAACCCCCGCCAGATCCAGCGCCAGCTCGCAGAACATCGAGTTCGACCACGAGAACCACTCGCGAGTGAAGACCGTCGGATCATCGACGTGAACACCCTCGTGCATCATCCCCGTGCCCCCGTCGGTGCGGATCAGCTGCTCGAGGATCCGCAGGCGCTCGCCGTCATCACCGCAGGTGAGGCCTTCGACGGCCTTGCCGATCGGCCACACGTGGTCCTTGGGGGTGTGCGGCGACCCGACGCCCTCCAGGAACAGGCCCGCGAAGTAGTACGGGTTCGTCCGTGAGAGCACCGCGGCGCGGGTGGCGAGGTAGGTGGGGTCGTCCATCGCCACGCAGTCGAGGTACGGCAGGGCCAGCAGGCTGGGCACGTTCGCATCATCGAGGAACACGTGGTTGCCGCGGCCGTCGATCTCGTGCGCCCAGATCTTCTCGCCGTCCGGCCCCTCGACCAGGCCGTGCGCCGCCAGCGCCTCCCGGATCTCGGCGGCGAGCCGGCGTGCCTCCGCGGCATCCTCGGCCTCGCCGGCGACATGCTCGAGCAGCTCGGCGAGCCTCTCCAGAGCGAGCGCGAGGAAATGGTTGCCGGGGATGTTGTAGCCCAGCTCGCAGGCGTCATCGCTGGGACGGAACCCTGCCCACACCAGGCCGTTGGGCTCGGTGAGGGAGCCGCGCCCCTCGCGGGCGAGGGTGTCCTGGGCCGGAGCGCCGGGCCGGCGGAAGAAGTACTCGGAGCGCTCCTCATGGTTCTGCTCGGTGCGCACCGTCGTCAGGATCGCGCGGGCGGCGGGCACGAAGTTCCCGTCGGCCCAGGAGGTGTCCCCGGTGGCCTTCCAGACCCGCCAGGCCAGGTCCGGCCCGTACGAAAGAGAATCCAGCTCGAACTTGCGCTCCCACGCCCAGGGGTTGTCGCGGTCCGTCTCGTCCTCGTCCCAGTGCGAGGCAGACGGGGTGCGGTTGAAGGCGTTGGCGTAGGGATCGATGACGAGGTACTGCCAGTGCCGGCGCAGCAGCCCGTTCAGCAGCTCCACCAGCACGGCACGGTCCTGCGCGGAGCCGACCCCGGCCACGACCAGGCGCAGCAGGGGGGTGAGCTGAGCGGCGGAATCCCGCAGCCACATCGCGGGGATGTCACCGGTGATGACGAAGGTGGTCCCGTCGTCCTCGCGGTGCACGGTGGTCTCGGCGGTGTTGCGCAGATAGGTGACCACCCGGCGGGCGATCTCCGTGGCCGGGGCGACGTCGCCGAGACCGTCCAGGACTCGTGCGTGGACGGCGTCGAGCAGGGCGTCGGGCAGCTGGGCCATGGTTCTCCTCGTCGGGGGTCGGTCCGGTCGCCAGGCTACCGATGTATGTCCCAGCGATGGACAAACATCTCGCGGTGAGGACGGCTCGCGTGAGGAGAGGCACGGCCGGAGGCGGGCGGCGACCGTCGTGGGCCGGCCCGTCAGCCGCACGAACTAGAGTTGAGGGCGTGTACGAAGGCATCGTTCAGGACCTCATCGACGAGCTCGGCAAGCTGCCGGGCATCGGCCCCAAGTCGGCGCAGCGGATCGCGTTCCATCTGCTGGACGCCGACGACGCCTCCGTGCGCCGCCTCGCCGACGTGCTGGTGACGGTCAAGGACACCGTCCGCTTCTGCGAGATCTGCGGGAACGTCTCGGCCGAGGAGAAGTGCCGCGTCTGCGCCGACCCGCGCCGCACCGACGAGGTGATCTGCGTGGTCGAGGAGTCCAAGGACATCGTCGCCATCGAACGCATCCGCGAGTTCAAGGGCCGCTATCACGTCCTCGGCGGCGCCATCGACCCCATCGGCGGCGTCGGCCCCGACGACCTGCGCATCACCCAGCTGATGAGCCGGCTGGGCTCGGGGGAGACGAAGGAGGTCATCCTCGCGCTGGATCCGAACATCGAGGGCGAGGCCACCGCCACATACCTCTCGCGTCTGCTCTCGCCCCTGGAGCTCTCCGTCTCGCGCCTGGCCTCCGGCCTCCCCGTCGGCGGGGACCTCGACTACGCCGACGAGATGACCCTCGGGCGCGCCTTCCTGGGCCGACGAGCCGTGTGAGAGCCCACCAGGAGCGCCGATGACGTCCCCGCACGACCGCCCTCTGCCGCCCCTGGTGGACCTGCCGCCTCCGCGCGAGCTTCCGGATGAGAGCACGGACCTGGTCGCGCCCGGGGAGATCATCGCCGAGTCCAAGGGTGCCCTGGCCCGCCGTCTGCTGCGGATCTTCTGGGCTCCCGGCCTGGTCGTCCTGGGGCTGTGGCTGGTGCTGGTGTTCTTGTACGTCGGCGGCGCCTCACCGGCGTACTGGCTGCTCAGCCTGCTGGTCGGTCTCGCCGAACCGGTGCTTCTGCGCTCGACCGTGAGTGAGCTCGGCTTCTCCGCGGGCGGCCTGTGGACGGCGTTCCTCGTGCTGCCGCTGGTGGGTGCCGCCCTGAGCCTGGCGACCGTGCCCCTGGCGCCGCTGGCCATCGCCGGGATGGATCCCCGGCGCCACCTCAGCGAGAGCGGCTTCCAGCGCGACGTGGCCACCCGGATCACGGCGGTGCTGCTGGCCCCGCCGATACTGGTGGTCGCGGCGCTGCCGCTCACGGTCATCCTCGGCCTGCCGCAGCCGTGGTCGGGCCTCGGACCCGGCCAGCTGATGTCGCTCGCGCTCGCCGCCGGAGCGATCATGCTGGCCTGGATCTGCGTGCGTCCGCTGGTCAGCGCCCCGAAAGTACTGGACATCGACCCGGCCTCCTCGGTGGAGACCACCGCCCGCCTCGAGCGGGACCTCGAGCGCCGCCGGGCCGCGGCGAAGCGGGTGCTGGCCCAGGACCGCCGCCACCTCCCGCCGAACCCCGGCACCCGCGCCGCCTCCGCCGGGCTGCGACCGCGCGGCGCGCTGACAGCTCTGGCTCTGATCGCCCGGGCATGCGTGACCTGGTTGGGCCCCGCAGTGGTCGCGCTGAGCTGGGTGATCTTCGGGATCACCGACCTGGTGAGCACGATCAGCGGGATGACGCAGTCGGATCTGTCCCAGGTGTCCTCGCCGCTGGGCTGGCAGATGCTCGCCGCCGCCGTCCCTGCGCTCGGGCTGGTCCTCCTCGGCGTCGCTCTCGCCCCCGGCCTCGCCGCCCGGCTCAGCGAGAACCAGCGCGGCCTGGTCATCGACCAGCGCACCTACGCCTCCTGGGCTCATCGGGCCCGCGTGAACCCGTGGGAGGCGCGGGCGGTGTCCCTGACCGGCTGCATCAGCGCTGCCGCGGGGCTGGCCGGAGTGGCGCTGTTCGCGGCCGGGCTGATGCTGCTGCCCGGTGCGGCCACCCCCACCGCCTGGGTGTGGATCGTGTGCGACGCCCTGATCCTGGTGCCGCTGCTGGGTCTCGGTGCGGCCGCCGCGATGCGAGGCGGGCTGCGCGATGTGCTGTACGGCCCTGCCGGGAACTACACCCGGCGCGAGACCCCCTACGCCCTGGTCGCGCCCGAGATCGGCACGCGCACCCAGCACGCCCAGGATCCGGCCGTGCGGGCCGCGATGCGCAAGCGCCTGCAGGAGCAGGGCGGCCAGAACAGCCTGGCCATCTTCGACCTGGACGCGGCCGGGGAACGACTGTGGGTCGACGACAGCCAGCCCGGCGCGAAGGACACTGCCGTGCGCGAGGCCGATCTCGCCCGTGGCTTGCTGCCCGACTTCGGCGCGGAGGGCTCCCCGCTGACCAGCGGTGGGGCCGGCTCCGGCGTCGACGGGAGCGGCCCGGGGGCCGACGGCTCCGGCCGCGGCAACCGGCCGGCCCACGGACCGGGAGCGCACCGGATCCCCGATTCGGTCCCCGGCCTGCGCGAGGACTGAGCCTGCGCGAGGGCTGAGGTGCGCGCGGACTGAGGTGCGCGAGGGCTGAGCCTGCGCGAGGGCTGAGGAGCGAGGCCGGAGCCGGCGGGAGGACCGCGGGCCCCGCGGGCAGCCGCGCGGGCCGGGCTCAGGCGATGCGGGTGCCCATGCCGAGGCGCGTGATCGGTATCGCCAGACGCCAGGTGGACACCGCCAGTGCCGCGGCCGCGACGAGCAGCCACAGGGCCGCGCCCATGGGCCACAGCGGACGGTTCGGCGGCTCGCCCAGATCGGTGGGGTAGCCCTCGGCGGAGGGGTCACAGTGATTGTGGTTCGCCGGGTGGGTCGGGGTCGCCGAGGTCCGCATCCCTGTCTTGATCAGCTGCAGGGCGTCGACGTCCTCATCGGATCTCCAGGCCTCGTCCGGATTCACCCTGGGCGATGCCTCCGCCAGCAGCACCACCGGGTTGCCCCACATCAGCGGCTGGGTGAGGTCGAGTCGGACGATGTCCTGGGTGTCCTGCTCGCGGACGCAGACCGGTTCGCCGGTGCTCTCGCCGGCGCTGTACTGGTAGTCCATGTGGTACGTCGTGACCTCCCGCTCCTGGACCAGGAAGATGGCGGAGACGCCCCACGCGATCGGCAGCACGGCGGTCACGCCGAACACGATCACGTAGGCGAGCACGACCGAGCCCAGCTGCCGGTTCGTCAGCGCCGAGAGTCCCAGCCCCAGCGCGGTCACGCACAGCGTCAGCCCCGCGATCACGATCACGAGGCGCAGCATGTACAGCGGGCCCACCCCGCCCAGCAGCGCCATCGGCACCACCGACGGCAGCGCCAGGACCAGGAACGCCAGGCCCGTCAGCCAGCCCGCCAGCAGCTTGCCCAGGACGATCTCCAGCGGGCTCAGCAGGCTGGCCTGCAGCGTCGCAAGGGTCCCGGCGGTGCGGTCGCCGTTGATGGAACCGGCTGACAGTGCGGGGACCACCAGCAGCATCGCGAACATCACCAGCATGATCTGCAGGCTGAAGACGACCGCGGCGATCGGTTCGATGGAACTCCACTGCGAGGAGTACATCGTCGGCGCCAGGGCGAGCACGCCGATGCCGATGAGCGCCAGAGTCCACACGCCGAGCGCGACGTACCAGCGCACGGAGCGGATCCGCTGACGCAGCTCGAGCGAGGTCACCAGCCACAGGCCGCGCGGGCGCAGCGACAGCGTGCCGTTGAGCGGTCGGGTCATCACAGGGCTCCTTCGCGCTGGGCGGCGTCCGAGGCGAGGTAGGCGGCCTCGAGGCGCCCGGTGGCCGGCCCGAAGGACAGCACCTGCGCACGGGCACCGGTGAGATCGGCCAGCAGGCGCGCGGCCGTCGCGTCGTCGGGCAGCTGGACGATCACCTCGGCGTGCCCCGAGGAGCTGCGGTCGGGGCCGACGATCTCGCCGTGGCGCACGCCGAGCCGGCGCAGTGCGTGCTCCAGGGCGCGCTGGTCGAGGGAACAGACGCGCCACGGGCGTGGCCGGTCGGCCAGGTCCCGCACGCTGCTGGCGTCGATCACGCGACCGGAGTCCATGAAGACGACGTGGTCGGCCATCTCCTCGAGCTCGGTGAGGATGTGACTGGAGACGAGCACCGTCGCACCGTCGGCCGCGAGGGACCGCACCACGCGCAGCAGCCGGCGCCGGGAGGCGGGATCCAGGCCGGAGGCCGGTTCGTCGAGGATCAGGACGCTCGGTTCGTGGACCAGGGCCCGGGCCAGGCCCAGGCGCTGCTTCTGCCCGCGGGAGAGGACGTGCGCGGGCTGGCTGGCCAGGGACGCGAGATCCAGCAGCCGCAGCAGCTCGTCGACCCGCCGGCGCAGCCGCTCGGTGGGCAGGAAGTACGCCCGCCCCATCACCTCGAGCACCTCGCCCACGCGCAGCGAATCCCAGGCGCCGAACTGATCGGGCATCCAGCCCACGCGCTCACGCACGGCGGGGGAGTCGGCCGACGGGTCGACGCCGTCGACCAGCACGCGCCCGGCATCCGGGGACAGCAGCGAGGCGAGCATCAACATCAGCGTCGACTTGCCGCAGCCGTTGGGGCCGACGAGCGCCGTCACCGCCCCGCGCGGCGCCGTGAAGGACAGGTCGTGCACGGCCTGCACGCTGCCGAAGGCCCGGCTGACGTGCTCGGCGACGATGCCCGGGCCGCTGGGCACCTCCGGAACGCCGGATGGGCCGGGCGCGGTTCCCCCGGTCAGCGGGGACGTGTTCTCCGTCATGAGCACAGCGTCGCATGCAGCGGCGCGCCGACCAGCTCCGTGGAGAGCACGTTGTGGACACAACCCGTAGAAGGATCGTGAAGAGCCTATGAACAGGGACGTGAGCCGACGAGCGGCTCAGTCGGGGGCGGGCCGCCGGCCACGATCGCGGATCGGGGCCTCATTCCGCCATCGCGGCGTTGCCCTACTCCGCCATCGCGGCGTTGCCCTCCTCCTGGGCCTGGGGGATGCCCTCCTCGGCGGTCAGGCGGCCGATGAAGACCTCCTGGAACGTCGGCATCGCGGCCTCGAGGCCGGCGTTGGCACGGGTGCCGGTATCGGCCTCGGCCGGGTTCTTGGCGGCCTCGACGAAGACGCTGACGTCCACGCCCTTGTCCTTCCAGAACGAGATGAAGGCGTCCTGCGCGTCGACGTGGCCGGGGAAGGAGACGCCCTTCTCGGCCAGCGGCATCTGCCCGTCGACGCTTCCCAGCCAGGTCAGGAGCTTCGCGATGCCCTCCTGCTGGTCGTCGTCGGCCTTGGCGTTGCCCACCGCGACCACGCCGTGGACCAGGGACTTCGCGCCGGCGGGGCCGGCGACCGGTGCGGCCAGGGCCCACTCGAAGGAGTCACCGACCCCGTCGGCGATGTTGGTGAGGTTGTAGGGGCCGGACTGGAACAGGCCGAGCTTGCCCTGAGTGAACAGATCGCGGGTGAAGTCGCCGTTCTCGTTGGTGTCGGCGGCGCTCGGGGCGATCTGGTCGACGTTGATGAGGTCGGCCATGTACTGGAAGGCCTCGATGCCCTCGGGGGAGGCGAAGGTGTACTTGTCGTCCTTCTGCCACTGCGCGCCGTTGGAGGCCAGCATCGGGCCGATGATCGCCTGCCGGTCGGCCTGGGAGTTGAAACCGAACTGCGCGCGGGAGTCGACGTCGAAACCCTCGTCCCCGGGATGGCGCCCCTCGCCGTCGACGGTGAGGGCCTTGCCGGCATCGCGCAGGGGATCGCTCTCGGCCGACGGGTCGAAGCTCAGATTCGCGGGGTCCACGCCCGCGGCCTCGACCAGACCCTTGTTGTAGAACAGCGCGATCGAGTCCCAGATCTGCGGGACGCCCCAGAGCCCGCCGTCGCGGCTGTAGAGGTCCACGACGCTCGGCTCCCACTGCTCGGCCCCGTCGGGCACGACCTCGTTGATATCCAGCAGGTCCTCGGAGTCCTTGTACTGGATGTAGTTCGCGGAGTTCATCCAGTACACGTCGGCCGCATCGCCGCTGGCCACGTCGAGGGGCAGGCGGGTCCAGTAGTCGTCCCAGGGGACGATGTCGATCTCGACGTTCCAGCCCTCCTGCTCGGTGAAGGCCTGGAACGACTCCTCGTAGGCCGCGGCGGCGTTCTCGTCCCACAACCGGAAGGTCAGCGTGCCATTGCCGCCGCCATCGCCGCTGCCCCCGTCGTCACTCGAGGGGGAGCAGGCGGCCGCGGTCCCGAGCAGGCCGGCGGCGGTGAAGGTCGAGAGCAGGGTGCGGCGGGTCAGCATGGGGAAGGTCCTTCCGGGGCCTGGGAACAGCGCGGAGCAGTCCCCATTATCGCGCGGGGACAGCGGGGCGGTCGGATCTGTGGCGGTGTATGTCGCGGGGTCTGGGGAGGGTTGACGCGAGGATGCCGGGTCCGGGGAGGGGTGGCACGAACATGTAGCTCAGCGGCACGCGACCCCCGTATACGGAGGGCAGATGCTCCTCTACTACAGGTTCGTGCCAACGCCACCCGGCTACCCCAGCCCGCCCGCCGCCCGCGGACCACTCCGGCCACCCCAGCCGGCCCTCAGCGCAGGGTGGTCTCGCCGACCGAGCGGGTGATCTGCTTCTGGAACACGACCATGAGGATCACCAGCGGGAGCATCGCCAGGGTCGTCCCGGCCATCACCAGGGTCCAGTTGTTGTTGTACTGCGACTGCAGCGCGGAGGTCGCCACGGTGATGGTGCGCCACTCGGGGCCGGAGGTGATCACCATCGGCCACATGAAGTTGTTCCAGTGGGTGACCACGGTGATGAGGATCAGGGTCACGATGATCGGCCGATTCAGCGGGACCACCAGGTGCCACAGCAGGCGCAGGGTGCCGGCGCCGTCGATGCGCATGGCGTCCATCAGCTCGGTCGGGACGCCGCGGAAGTTCTCCCGCAGCAGGAAGATCGCGTACGGGGAGCCGAGCACGAACGGCAGCACCAGCGCCCAGAACGTGTTGCGCAGCCCGGCCTCGCTCATCATCAGGTACAGCGGCACCACCACGACCACCTGCGGCACCATCAGCGTGGCCACGTACACCCAGAACAGCAGGTCACGGCCGGGAAAGCGCAGCAGCGCGAAGGCGTAGGCGGCCAGCACCGAGAACACCATCTGCCCGGCCAGGATCACCGCGACCATCTGCACCGTGACCACCACGGGGGTCACGAACCCGTCGGAGGAGGTGAACAGGCCCACGAAGTTCTCCAGCGTCGGCGGGGCCGGGATGCTCAGCGGCCCCTGCTGGGCGAACTGCTGGGAGGAGGTGAAGGCCGTCATCACCGAGACCAGGAACGGGCCGAGGGTGACGGCGGCCGCGAGGGCGAGCACCAGGTAGGTGCCCGCGTAGCTCAGGGCGCGTCGTGCGTGCATGGTCTCCTCCCCTCAGCTCATGTCGTAGGTGATGCGGCGGGCGAAGTAGCGCTGCTGGATGAGGGTGATGATCACCAGCAGCACGAACAGGATCACGGCGACCGCACTGGCCCGGCCCAGCCGGGAGGCGCCGAAGCCCTCGTTGTACACCAGCGAGGCGATCACCTCGGTGCGGTGCTGGGGCCCGCCGCCGGTGAGGGCGAAGACCATGTCGAACACCTGGAAGCTGGCGACGACCTGGGTCACGGCCAGGAAGAACGTCGTCGGCCGCAGCAGCGGGATCGTCATGTGCCACATCGAGGCCCAAGGACCGGCGCCGTCGAGCCGGGCGGCCTCGTAGATCGAGGTGGGGATGCGCGAGAGCCCGGCCTGGAAGAACAGCGAGATGTAGCCGACGTTCTGCCAGATCGCCACGAACGCCACCGCGGGCAGGGCCAGGCTCGGGTCCGTCAGCCACTCGATGCGCATGCCCAGGATCTGGTTCGCGGCACCGACGGAGGGCTGGAAGATCCATTTCCACACCACGCCCAGGGCCAGCGGCGCGCACACCCAGGGGATCACCACGATCACCCGCACCACCGCCGACCCCGGCACGGCTCTGACCAGCTGCGAGGCCAGCGCCAAGCCCAGCGCCATCGAGACCGGCACGGAGATCAGCGTGAACAGTGCCGTGACGATGAGGGAGTTGGCCAGGGCGCCGCTGCTGAGCAGCGTCGAGTAGTTCTGAAGGCCGACGAAGTCCCGGGTGCCCAGCAGATCCCAGCGGAACAGGGAGACCACGAAGGCCAGGACGACGGGCAGGATCAGGAAGGCGGTCACGCCGATCAGGCTCGGCGCGATCAGCAGCCACCCCAGCAGGGGCCGACGAGCGTTCACCGAGCCCCCTCGCGAGAAGCTGTGTTGTCCACGATCACCGGGACAACTTATTACAGCTGGCCTCGGCGGTGGGGAGGGGCAGTCTCGAGCGCCCCCGACGGTTCGACGCGCGGTGTCGCCGCGCCCGTTCCCCCGGAACGTTGCAGCGCTGACACGTTCCGGGGGAATGGGAGCCGTGTCGGCACGCTCGTCCTGGTGCTGGCACGCGCCCGCCGTGCTGGCACGCGCCCGCCGTGCTGGCACGCCCCGCCGTGTCGGCGCGCTCGCCATGATGCGCCTCTGACACCGAGGTCCGCGGCCTGATCCCCGGCGCGGCCCTCGATTAGGCTTCCCCCATGAGCTCAGCGACGGACACCGAGGCCTCCAGCGGCGCCGACCAGGGCGGGATTGACCAGCGGCACGGCGTTCCGGGCAGCGTTGAACAGGGCAGCACCGAACACGGCATCACTGACCAGGGTCGCGACCCGCACGCCTCGATCTACGACCACGGCTTCGTGCGTGTGGCCGCCGTGACCCTGCCCGTCGCGCTCGCCGATCCCGCGACCAACGCCGAGCGGCACCTCGAGGTGCTCCGCGATCTGCACGACCAGCAGGTCGGTCTGGCCGTGTTCCCCGAGCTCTCTCTGAGCGGCTACTCCCTCGACGACCTGGTGATGCAGGAGCCGCTGCTCGATGCCGTCGAGGCCGCGGTCGCCACCCTGGTCGAGGCCAGCCGTGAGCTGCTGCCGATCATCGTCGTCGGCGCCCCGCTGCGGCTGCCCCACCGCAGTCGGGTCTTCAACGCCGCGATCACCATCCACCGGGGGGAGATCCTCGGCGTCACCGCCAAGCAGTACCTGCCCACCTACCGCGAGTTCTACGAGCGCCGCTGGTACGCGGCGGGCGATGACGTGCCCGGCGGGATGCTGCGGATCGGGGGTCACGACGCGGTGATCTTGCAGGGCCAGATCATCCCGGTGCCCGACGTGCCGGGGCTGAACCTGTTCGTGGAGATCTGCGAGGACATGTGGGTGCCGATCCCGCCGTCGGCCGAGGCTGCGCTCGCCGGCGCCACGGTGCTGGTGAACCTCTCCAGCTCCCCCATCACCATCGGACGGGCCGACGAGCGCAAGCTCCTGGCCCGCTCCGCCTCCGACCGCTGCCAGGCCGCGTACATCTACGCCGCCGCCGGCGAGGGCGAGTCGACCACGGATCTGGCCTGGGACGGGCAGACGTTCGTGTACGAGTGCGGTGACCTGCTGGGGGAGTCCCAGCGGTTCCCGCAGGGCCCGCGCGCCACCGTCGTCGACGTCGACCTCGAGCACATCGTCGCCGAGCGCCGGCGCCAGAACACCTTCGACGACAACCGCCGCAACCTCGCCGAGCCCATCGACCACTACACCTACGGGCCGGAGACGTACCTCTTCGGGGGCGCTCCGGCCGACGGGGCGGGCTCGCCATCGCCCGCTGCGTCCCCCGCGACCGGCCCTCTGCGTCGGCCGCACCGGCGTTTCCCCTTCGTGCCCGACGACCCGGCCCGCCTGGCCCAGGACTGCTACGAGGCCTACAACATCCAGGTCGCGGGGCTGGTGCGTCGGCTCAGCGCGATCGGCGGGGACAAGCCCGGCGGCACGCGTCCTGTCATCGGGGTCTCCGGTGGCCTGGATTCCACGCACGCGCTGATCGTGTGCGCGCAGGCCATGGACCGCCTGGGCCGCGACCGCTCCGAGATCCTGGCGTACACGATGCCCGGCTTCGCCACCGGAGAGACGACACGCTCCAACGCCGAGCTGCTCTCGAAGGCGATCGGCGCGAGCTTCGAGACCATCGACATCCGGCCGGCCTGCACCCAGATGCTGCAGGACATGGGCCATCCCTTCGGCCGGGGCGAGGAGGTCTACGACGTCACCTTCGAGAACGTCCAGGCCGGCATGCGCTACGACTATCTCTTCCGCCTGGCCAACCATCACGGCGGCATCGTCGTCGGCACCGGCGACCTCTCCGAGCTGGCGCTGGGCTGGGCGACCTACGGTGTGGGCGACCAGATGTCCCACTACGGCGTCAACGCCGGCGTGCCCAAGACGCTGATCCAGCACCTGATCCGCTGGGTGATCTCCGAGGGACTGTTCGACCAGTCGACCGCGGACCTCCTGCAGGCGGTCCTGGACACCGAGATCACCCCGGAGCTGATCCCCACCCGCGAAGGGGAGGAGGCGCAGACCACCGAGGGCTCGATCGGGCCCTACGCGCTGCACGACTTCGCGCTCTACCACCTGCTGCGCCGCGGCTATGGGCCGGCGAAGATCGCCTACCTCGCCCATCAGATGTGGGGTGACGCCGAGGCCGGCGAGTGGCCCGCCGGATACGCCGAGGCGGACAAGCGCGCCTACTCCCGCGACGAGATCAAGCACTGGCTGACCGTGTTCACGCGCCGCTTCTTCGCCAACCAGTTCAAGCGCTCCGCCGTGCCCAACGCGCCGAAGGTCCTCGCCGGCGGCTCCCTGTCCCCGCGCGGCGACTGGCGGATGCCCTCGGACGTCACTGCGAAGGCCTGGCTCGCCGAGATCGAGCGCGAGGTGCCCGGGGACGCCTGAGCGGCGGCGCCCCGGCCTGCTCGCCGGCCTCTCGACTCAGCCCCGCGGCCGGGGCGGCGAGACCAGCCGCGCGGGCCTGCCATCGGCGTCGACCTCGGGCTCGTAGGGCACGTCGCCGACCGCGGCCTGCTCCACCCGCAGTCGCTCCTCCAGCTGGGCGCGCACGGTCGAGTACGCCGGGTCCTCGGCCACGTTGCGCAGCTCCTCGGGATCCTCCTGCAGGTCGTACAGCTCCCAGTACGGCGGGAACAGGTTGCGGCGGGTGCCGGGCAGCCCGAGCCCGTCGTTGTAGAACCGGATCAGCTTGTACCGCCGGGTGCGGATCCCGTAGTGCGCCAGAGCCCCGTGGATTCCGTCGTCGTTCTCCCAGTAGCGGTAGTAGAAGGCGGGATCCTCCTGCGGGGGCAGCTCGTCGCGCAGCGCCTCGAAGAAGCTGGTGCCCTGCATCCCGGGGTCCGGCTCCACGCCGGCGGCGGCGAGGAAGGTGCGGGCGTAGTCCACGTTGGTGACGATCTCCTGGCTGCGCCGGCCGGCGGCCAGCTGCCGCGGATAGCTGAGGATCAGCGGCATCCGGATGGACTCGTCATACATGAAGCGCTTATCGAACCAGCCGTGGTCGCCGAGGAAGAACCCCTGGTCGGACGCGTACGCGTACAGGGTGTCGTCGAACAGGCCGCGCTCGTCGAGCGCAGCGGTGAGCCGGCCGACGTTGTCATCGATCGAGGCGACGCACTCGAGGTAGTCCTGCATGTACCGCTGGTACTTCCATACGGCGAGCTGCTCGTGGTCGAGCCCCTCGGGCGGGTACTGCTTGACGTCCTCGAGGGTGAGGTGGTCGGCGATGCGCATGGCCGCGCGGTGGGCGGCCTCCCCGCGGGTGGCGTAGTCGTCGTGGAAGGTCGACGGCAGGGGGATCGGGTCGGCGTACAGGCCGCGATGGGCCTCGTCGGGCTCCCAGGGCCGGTGCGGGGCCTTGTGGTGGACGAGCAGGCACCAGGGCTCGTTCGGCGCCTCGGCCTCCCAGTCCCCGATCCACTCCAGCGCCAGATCGGTGATGACGTCGGTCGTGTACCCGGTGCGCTGGATATCCCCGTCGGCGGTGCGGAAGACGGGATCGAAGTACTCGCCCTGGTCGTGGAGGATCTCCCAGCGGTCGAAGGCGCGCGGGGCATGCTCGGGGCCCTCGCCCAGATGCCACTTGCCGACGATCCCGGTGCGGTACCCCTCCTCGTGCAGGCGCGAGACGAAGGTGGGCAGCGAGGAATCCATCGGCGTGGACAGCGTGGTCACGCCGTTGACGTGGCTGTGGGTCCCGGTGAGGATCGAGGCGCGGCTCGGGGTGCAGATGGAGTTGGTGCAGAAGCAGTCCTCCATCACCCAGCCGCGCTCGGCGAGCTCATCCAGGTGCGGGGTGCGATTGACGACGGACCCGTAGGCACCGATGGCGTGGGCGGCATGGTCGTCGGTGAGGACCATGAGGATGTTGGGACGGCGGGCGGGTGCGGGCGCGGCCGACGGGGAGGGCGCGGCCGACCGGGAGGGCGCGGCCGACGAGGGCGCGGGATGCGGATCTGCTGCGGGTGTCATGGCGACTCTCCGGATCGGAATCGGGATCGGGGGACGGTCGGGTCAGGAGTCCTCGACGCTCAGCTCGCCGGCGCGCGCGACCTCGCCGTACCAGCGGGCGCTGGGCTTGATCTCGCGTTCGAAGGTGTCGGGATCCCAGCTGAGCAGACCGAAGGTGGGGCGGAACCCGCTGGCCCACTCGTAGTTGTCCAGCAGCGACCAGTACTGGTAGCCGCGCACGTCGATGCCGTCCTCGATCGTGCGGTGGATGCCCTCCAGGGCACCCTGGACGTAGGCGCGGCGGCGCGTGTCGTCGGCGGTGGCGATGCCGTTCTCCGTGATCATGATCGGCACGTTGCCGCTGAGCTCCCAGGCGCTGCGGATTCCCAGCTCCGAGGCGGGCGGGAAGAACTCCCAACCGGTCAGCGTGGTCTCGACGCCCTCGGCCACCGGGATCGGGCCGTCGGGTCCGATGAAGGTGCGGGTATAGGCCTGCACGCCCAGGAAGTCGTCCCCGGCGGAGTTCTCGAGGTACCAGAAGTCGCGCGGGTAGCCGTACTCCTGGAGCTTCTCCTGGCTGCCCTCCTCGCCCGTGGCATGGAAGGCCTGGGTGGCCACGGTCCAGCCCGAGAGGATGTCGCCGCGGCCCGAGAGCACCTCGCGGGATGCCCGGTGGGAGGCCAACAACTGGTCGGCGACGTGGAGGTCGGGGAAGGCGAGGCCGTGGGCGACGAGGTTCTCGGCCTTCTCGCCGCCGGCGAGCATCGCGGCGATGTTGGGCTCGTTGATCGTGCACACGTAGCGCACGTCGTCCAGGATCGGCAGCACCGTCTCGGTGTAGTGGGCGAACAGCTCGGGGGCGTCGTCGGCCCGCCAGAACCCGTCGCGGTCGAACCACCGCGGCACCGTGAAGTGCAGCAGGGTCACGATCGGCTCGACGCCGTGCTCGAGGCAGGTGTCGATCATGCGGCGGTAGTGGGCCAGCTCCGCCTTGGAGACGACGCCGCGCTCGGGCTCGATGCGCGCCCATTCGATGCTGAAGCGGTAGGAGTTCAGCCCCAGCTCGGCGAGGATGCGGATGTCCTCCTCGAACCGGTGGTAGCTGTCGGCCGCGTCACCGCTGGGCTCGACGACGTGGGTGTCCGGGCGGTGCTCCATCTCCCACCAGTTCGAATTGATGTTGTTGCCCTCGATCTGGTGAGCGGCGGTGGCGGCGCCCCAGAGGAAGCCGTCGGGGAAGCGGAGCGTGGACATGGGTCTCCTGTCGTGGGTGTCGGGGTCGGTCAGGCGCCGTGGACGCGCCCGGGGTTGGGGATCGCGTCGAGCAGGCGGATCGTGTACTCGTCGCGCGGCTGCCGCATCACCTGCGCGGTGGGGCCCTGCTCGACCACCCGGCCCTCGTGCAGCACGAGGATGTCGTCGGTGATCAGACGGGCGCTGAGCAGGTCGTGCGTGATGTACAGCAGCGACATGCCGGTGCGCTCGCGCAGGTCGCGCAGCAGCGCGAGCACACCGGCCCGCAGGGAGACGTCGAGCATCGAGACGGGCTCGTCGGCGATGATCACCTGCGGGTCCGCGGCCAGCGCCCGGGCGATCACCACACGCTGGCGCTGCCCGCCCGAGAGCTGATGGGGGAGCTTCTTGGCGTACTGCTCGACCGGCGTGAGGCCGACGGTCTCCAGCAGCTCGAACACGCGCCGGCGGGCGCCGTCGCGATGGACGTCGGTGAGGTTGGCGATCGCCCTGCTGAGGGTGTACTCGACCGTGTTCAGCGGGTTCAGGGCCGAATACGGATCCTGGAACACCATCTGCACGGTGCGCCGCAGATCCCGCAGCCCGCCCCGGCGCAGCGCACCGACGTCGACCGGTCCCAGCTGGATGCTGCCCTCGGTGGGCTTCTCGACCCCGGTGATCATCCTCGCCAGCGTCGACTTCCCGCTGCCGGACTGCCCGACCAGCGCCGTGGCCCCGCCCGGGGCGAGCGTGAAGCTGACGTCGTCGACCGCGAGCACGGGCGCGGCGCGGCGCCGGGGCGGGGCGTAGCGCTTGGTCACGCCCTGGACGCGGAGCTCGGGGCCGTCAGGGACGGCCGGGCCCGAACGGCGTGCGGAGCCGGCGACGCCCGGTGCCGGCCCGTCGGCCGTCGATCCGGGATGCGGCGGCGGGGCCGACGGGGGGTGCTCGGCCGGCGGATGGTGCTCGGCCGACGGATGGTGCTCGGCCGACGGGCCATTCCCGGCCGGCGGCGCCTCACCGTGCGGGGAGGTGGCGCGCAGCTCGGGCGCCTCGAGCCCGGGCAGCGAGACGTGCTCGGCGCGGGGATCGGCGAAGTGGCTCAGCAGCATCTGGGTGTACTCGTGCTGCGGCCGGTGGAGGATCTCGGCGCTGGGGGCGTCCTCGACGATGCGGCCGTCGTGCATGACCAGCACGCGGTGCGCTGACTCGAGCACCACCCCCAAGTCATGGCTGATGAGGATGGCGGTGAAGCCCTCCTCGGCCTGCAGCGCCCGGATGGTGTCCATCACCGCGTGCTGGACCAGGACGTCCAGCGCGGTCGTGGGCTCGTCGAAGACCATCAGCTGCGGCTCCAGCGAGAGGGCGAGCGCGATGGTGATGCGCTGGCGCATGCCGCCGGAGAGCTCGAAGGGGTACCGGTCCAGCACCTCCGGGCCCAGGGACACCCGGCCCACGAGCTCCTCGGCCCGCTGGTCGCGGCGGCCGCTCGCGACATGTCCGTGGGCGGCGAAGATGTCGTGGAAGTGCTTGCGGATGGTGCGCACCGGGTTCAACGTGTTCATCCCGGCCTGCAGCACCATCGCGAAGCCGCCCTGGCGCTGTGTGCGCAGGGCCTCCTGGCTCATGTGGGCGATGTCGACCTCGCCGAACATCACCCGGCCGCCCTCGATGCGGGCAGGCGGCTTGGCCAGTGCCGTCAGCGCGAAGCCCAGGGTGGACTTGCCGGAGCCGGATTCCCCCACCAGGCCGATGAACTCCCCGCGGCCGACGTCGAACGAGACGTCCTTGACCGCATGGGTGGGGCGTGCCCCCACCGGTTCGTAGACGACGGAGAGGTTCTGGACGCTGAGCAGGGGTTCGACTTCTGCCGTGGTGTGCTGCGTCGTGATCGGAGCGGTGCTCATCGCCCGGTGCTCCCTTCCCGCAGACGGGGATTGCTGATCCCGTCGATGCCGAAGTTGATGAGGGTTAGGGAGGTGGCCAGCAGGGCGATGCACAGGCCCGGGGCGAACAGCAGCGCCCACTGACCGGTCAGCATGGCGTTGGAGTTCTGGGCCCAATAGATCATCGTGCCCCAGCTGACCACCGTGGAATCGCCCAGCCCGAGGTACTCGAGCCCGGCCTCGGCGAGGATCGCGACGGTGGCGGAGCCGAAGAAGCCGCCGGCGATGATGGAGGTCATGTTCGGGAGGATCTCCCGGAAGATGATCCGCGGCGCCCGCTCGCCGGAGAACCGGGCAGATTCTACGAAGTCGCGGCTGCGCAGGGTGCGTGTCTGGCTGCGCAGCACGCGGGCTCCCCACGCCCAGCCGGTGACGGCGATGACCACGATGATCACGGAGATGCCGCCGTTGCTGAGATAGGTGGCGACGACGATCATCAGCGGCAGGCCGGGGATGACGAGGAACAGGTTGACGATGAAGTTGACGACGTCGGCCAGGATCCCGCGCATGTACCCCCAGGTGAGGCCGATGATCACGGAGATCACCGTGGAGATGCCGCCGGCCCCGAAGCCCACCACGAGGGAGATCCGGGCGCCGTAGATGACCTGACTGAGCACGTCCTCCCCGGCGGCCGTGGTGCCCAGCCAGTGCTGGGCGGAGGCGTCGAGGTTGCGCTCGAAGGTGTTGTCCTTGGGGTCGTAGGGGGCCAGCAGCGGCGCCAGCACGGCCAGCACCACGAAGATGCCCAGGATGATCAGGCCGATGCGGGCCTTGCGGTTGCCCCAGATGGTGCGCAGTCCGCCGGCGAGGGCCGCCAGGGCGGGGTGGCGCTGCGCGGTGGCGTCGGCCGCAGCGGCGGATCCGCGGTCGCCGGGAGCCCCGTGGTCGCCGGTGGGCCCGTGGTCGCCGGCTGGTCCGGGGCGGCCGACGGGGCTCGGGCTCCCGTCGGGTCCGGAACGGCCGGCGGGGCTGGTTCCTGCGGGACTGCTCGCCCCGACGGGGCCGGCCGTCCCAGGAGCGTCCTCGCCCCCGGGATTCGATGGGGTGCGGTCGGTGGGTGCGTTCATCGCCTCGTCCTCGGGTCGAGAATGCCGTACAGGATGTCCACGAGCAGGTTCGCCACCAGGACGCTGACCGTGATCATCAGGAAGATCGCCTGCATCAGCGGGTAGTCCTGGCCGGTCACCGCGTTGAATAGGAGGAACCCGATCCCCGGGTAGCCGAAGACCTGCTCGACGAGGATCGAGCCGCCCACGACCCCGCCCAGGGCCATGCCGAAGCCGGTCAGGTTCGGCAGGATCGCGTTGCGCGCCGCGTACTTCAGCGCCACCGTGCGCCCGGGGATGCCGTTGGCCTCCGCGAAGGTCACGTGGTCCTCGCCGAGGGTGGTGATCATGGCGTTGCGCATGCCGATGATCCAGGCGCCCAGCGACGTGATCAGCATCGTGAAGGCAGGCAGGGCCGCGTGGTAGATCGCATCGAGCACGAACTCGAGGGAGAGTCCCGGCACGGTGGTGGCGGAGTACGCCCCGAAGGTCGGGAACAGGTGCAGCACGTATCCCAGCAGGAACAGCAGCAGCAGCGCGGTCCAGAAGTAGGGGAAGGTGTTGATGAAGCTGCCGCCGACGGTGGGCAGGGCATCCAGCCAGGTGCCGCGCTTCCACGCCGAGAGCACACCGATCAGGGTGCCGATGACGAAGGCCGCGACGGTCACGAGGCCCACGAGGATCAGCGTGTACGGCAATGCCTGGGAGACCAGACCGCTGACGGGCTCGGGGTAGAAGGCGTAGGAGACACCGAAGTCCAGGGAGAAGATCTGGCCCAGATAGTCGACGTACTGCTGGAGGATGTTGCCGTCGGGCACCCCGAGCTGGGCCTCGACCGCGCGCCGCGTCGCCTCGGTGACGGGCCCGTTCTGGGAGAGCTTGGCGATGGCGGCGTCGGCGGGGGAGCCGGGCATCATCCGGGGGAGCAGGAAGTTGATGGTGATGGCGGCCCACAGGGTCAGCAGGAACCATCCCAGGCGTTGCAGGGCGTATCTCATCGGGGGATCACTCGCCTTCCTGGCCGGCGCGGCGCACTCTGGTCAGCACCATCAGCGGTGAGGACCCGTACGTCTGCAGCGGTGCGTAGGGGTCCTCGGCGGTGGGCCAGCCGGTGAAGCGGCCGTCGTTGTACAGGCCCCACAGCCCGCCGTAGTACATGGCGATGACAGGGAGATCCTGGTAGAAGATCCGTTGCAGCTCGTGCAGGATCTCGGTCTGCTCCTCGGTCGCGACCGAAGCGCGGTATCGCGCGATCAGGTCGTCGACCTCGGGGTTCTGGTACCGGATGCGGTTGTTCTGCGTCTCCTCGCCGATGGGGGCGTAGTACTCGCCCGAGAGCAGGTTCGTGAAGCCCTGGAAGGCGTCGGAGCCGTTCGACGAGCCGCAGGCGACCTGATAGTCGCCGCTGGTCAGGTTCGCCTCGTAGGCGGCCGCCTGCGGCGCGTCGATGGTGACCTCGATGCCGATCGCCCCCAGCTGGCTCTGGACGGCCTGCACGGCCCGCAGCCAGTCGGTGTACCCGTTCGGGGTGGAGAGCGCGAAGGTGAACGGCTCACCCTCCGGGGTGAGCATCGTGGTGCCGTCGTACGTGAACCCGGCCGCTTCGAACGCCTCGATGGCGGCGTCGGTGTCCTGCTGCAGGAAGCCGCGGTCCGGGAGCTCCGGGTTCAGCAGGTCCTCCTGGTTGGGCAGCAGCATCCCGGACTGGCTGGCCGGGCCGGTGTATCCCTCGACGGCGGCCGAGGCGATCTTCTCGCCGTCGATCGCCAGGGCGAGACCGCGACGGACGTCGGCGCTGTCGAAGGGGGCCACGTCGTGATTCGGATGCAGGCCGATGATCCCGCCGGGCGGGAACCAGTACTTGTTGTGCTCGTTCGCCGCCATCCACGTGTTCTCGACATCGCTCATGTACGAGTACGCCCAGTCGTAACCCTTGGTGACCAGGTCGAGCTGCTCGCTGGCCGCGGGGTAGACGAGGTGGGAGATATCGATCGACTCGGCCTGCCAGTAGTCCTCGTACCTGTCGAGCGTGTACTGCAGCGAGGTGAAGTTGCCCAGTGCGAACGGCCCGGAGCCGACGGGCTCCTCGTTGCGCCAGGTCGAGGGGTCCTCGACCCCTTCCCACAGGTGCCGGGGGACGATGATCGTCTTGCCGATCACGGGCAGGGCGGGGGTGTCGGGGGCCAGCAGGGTGAAGGTGATGGTGGCCCCGTCGGTCTCGATCGACTCGAGCCGGCCCCACACGCCCGCGGTGTCATTGGCCGGGAACTCCTGGAGCATCCGGAACGTGTAGGCCACGTCGTCGCTGGTCAGCTCGGTGCCGTCGTGCCAGGTGACGCCCTGGCGCAGAGTCATCACGATCTGCTGCGGGTCCGGCTGCTCCCAGCTCTCGGCGAGCCATGGCTCCAGTTCCCCGTCCAGCGGATTGATCCAGATCAGCGGCTCGTAGATGATCGTCGCCGCCGTGCGGGCATTGGACTGGTACGGGTTGAAGTTCGCGGTGAACGTGGGCGTGCCCTTGTCCCCGGCGATGAGCATGGTGTCGTCGCCGATGGTGGGATCGGGCCGGCTCGTGATCTGCAGGGAGCATCCCGAGGCGACGAGCCCGGTGATGCCGAGCGCGCCGCCGGCCAGGAGGGTGCGCCGGCCCAGGTTCAGGTGTGGTGCAGATGCCACGTCGTCACGTCCTCACGCCGTCGTTGTGAACGATTCCGCTCCGAGGGCCGAGGTGCCTCCAGCAGTGGAGACGCCTCCGGGAGCGGAGGTGCAGGGGCCGGTGCCCGCCGCGTCGCGGGAGGAACCTGCCTGCCGGTGTCCGTGCGGACCGGGGCGCCTCCTCCATCACCGGCATCGGCGCTCCGTCGTACGGAACGGTGTGACTGTATGCGCTTACATGCCGCTCGTGCAACCCCGGGGGCGCGGCGGGGTTGCACGCGGCCCCGGCGGGCCGGCTGGGCGCATCGGACCCGGGGCCCGCCGGACACATCGGACCCGGGCCCCGCCGGGATCCGTGAGCGCGTTGGTATTCATGCCGTGAAGCAACAGGGTCACGGATCTCGCGGTGCCGTTCGCCGCCGGGAGGGCGCGGTGGCCGTGGCGGTCGCGGGCGTGGGCGGTGCAGCGGGAGCCTGCCCGGGCTCAGGTGGCGGGCGCGGCTCTGCCGCTGCTGTCGCGCAGGAGCACATCGACGGGCAGCTGCAGGTCGAGGGGCTCGGCGTCGGGATCGGCGATGCGCCGCAGCAGGGCCTCGACGGCGCGGATGCCGAGGTCGGTCATGGGCTGGCGCACCGTGGTCAGGCGCGGCCGGCTGTAGCGGGCCTCGTCGATCCCGTCGAAACCGGTGACCACGCACTGCTCGGGCACCCGGATCCCCGCCTCCTGGAGCGCGGCCAGGGCGCCCAGGGCGCTCTGGTCGTTGGCCCCGATCACGGCCCCGGGGGCCCCGCTGCGCAGCTGCTCGCCGAGCGCGTCGTACCCGCCCTGCCAGGAGAAGTCGGCCAGGACGCGGTGCCACGGGCCGTCATGGGAAGCCACCGCGTCGCGGAAGCCGAGTTCGCGGGCCGTGGCGTCGGGGGAGTTGGGCGGGCCGGCGAGATAGACCACGGGGCCGGGCGGCTTCACCGTGAGGATGTGCCGTGTCAGGGCGGACATCCCGCCGCGGTTGTCGACCCGCACCGAATCGGTGGCGCCGCGGATCTCGCCCGCGACCAGGACCAGCGGGACGCTGCGGGCGGCGCGTTCGATGAGGTCGTCGGGTACCGTGCGGGAGACCACCGCGAGCCCGTCCACGCGGCCGGTCAGGTCCCGCAGCACCACGTCACGGCTCACGCTGGTGCCGGCCGCGATCAGCAGGGCGTACCCGTCGCGCCAGGCCGCGGCCTCAGCTCCCTGGACGAGCTGTTCGAAGTAGCGGTTGCGCAGGGGGCCCGCGTGGGAGTCGTCATGGTCCTCGAGGAACTCGACCTCGCCGTCGACGTCCGTCGGCCGGCTGCTGGTGGCGGGGATGTCGTGGCCGGGGATCAGCAGGCCGAGCACCCCCGTTCGACGGCCGGCGAGCCCTCGCGCGCTCGCGTTGGGCACGTACCCGAGCTCCTGCACGGCCGAGAGGACGCGTTCCCGTGTGCCGGCGGCCACCTTCTCGGGGCCTCGCAGCACCCGCGAGACCGTCGCGATGGACACTCCGGCATGCTCCGCCACGTCATAGACGGTGGGTGACTTCTTCAGCGGCACGACGGATCCTCCGGGGCGGTGCACGAGCGGCACCTCGGGCTGTGGCGGGAACTGTCGCACGGTACCCGAACCCTCGCCCGGTCGATCACCCGGCTTACTTCACCGCACCCATCGACAGTCCGCGCACCAGCTGCTTCTGGGCGATCCAGCCGGCGAGGACCACCGGCAGCGAAGCCAGCACCGAGGCGGCGGACAGCCGCGCCAGGAACAGGCCCTCCGAGGTCATGGTGGACATCAGGAAGATCGGCACCGTGGCGGCGTTGGCGGCGGTGAGGTTCAGGGCGAAGAAGAACTCGTTCCACGCGAAGATCACGCAGATCAGCGCGGTCGCCGCGACGCCCGGGGCCACCATCGGCAGCAGCACGGTGCGCATCGTGCGCATCAGCGTGGCCCCGTCGATGGAGGCGGCCTCGAGCACCTCGCCGGGCACCTCGAGGAAGAACGAGCGCATCATCCACACCGCGATCGGCAGGTTCATCGCCGTGTACAGCACGATCAACGTCAGGATGTTGTCCAGGATCCGCAGCTGACCGGCGATGACGTAGATCGGCATGATCACCGCGACCACCGGCAGCATCTTGGTGGAGATGAAGAAGAACAGCACGTCCTGGGTGCGCTTGATGGGACGGATGCTCACCGCGTACGCCGCCGGCACGGCCAGGATCAGCACCAGCAGCGTGGAGACGCCGGTGGCGATCACGGAGTTGACCAGATAGGAGGCGGCCCCGGAGGAGCCGATGATCGAGGCGTACTGCTCCAGGGTCGGGGTGAAGAAGAACGTGGGCGGGTTCGAGGCGGCCTGCGACTCCTGCTTGAAGCTGGTCAGCACCATCCACGCCACCGGGGCGAAGAAGATCAGGCCCGCCGCCCAGGCCAGCACGGTCAGCAGGGTGCCGCGGGCCCGTCCCGTCGGCCGTCGCCGCCTGGGCCGGGAGGCGGCCGGTGCAGCGGCGGGGGTGCGCGGGGCGTCGGCGGTGACGGCACTCATGACTGCTCCTTGGAGTTGATGCTGGTGAAGATCAGGCGCAGCGCGAAGGTGGCGACGATGATGGTGGCGATCACCGTGATCACGCCCATCGCGGCGGACTGGCCGATGTCGAAGCCCAGGAACGCCCGCTGGTAGATGTAGAAGGGCAGGTTGGCACTGGCGGTGCCGGGCCCGCCGGCGGTCATCAGGTAGATCTGGTCGAACGTGTTGACCACGTAGATCGCGCCCAGCAGCACCGAGAGCTCGAGGTAGAAGCGCAGGTGCGGCAGCGTGATGTGCACGAACGTCTGCCACATGGTGGAGCCGTCCATCTGCGCGGCCTCGAGCACGTCACCCGTCTGGGACTGCAGCCCCGCCAGGAGCAGCAGCATCATGAACGGCGTCCACTGCCACACCAGCGCGATGAGGATCGAGAGCAGCGGCAGCTGGCTGGTCCAGTCGATGGGGGAGATGCCCACCAGGGAGATCAGCCAGTTCACCAGCCCGTAGGTGGGGCTGAACATCGAGATCGACCACAGCATCGCCCCCGCCACCGGCATGATGAGGAACGGCGTGATCAGCAGGGTGCGCACGATGCCGCGGCCGGCGAACTTCCGGTCCAGCAGCAGCGCGAGCCCCAGGCCCAGCACCATCGAGACGCCCACGCAGCCCAGCGTGATCAGCACCGAGTTCAGGGCGGCGGTGCGGAAGGTGGAGTCGACGAAGATGTCGAGGTAGTTGCGCAAGCCCACGAACTGCTCGCCCTCGGGGCGCAGCAGGTTGCGGGAGCGCAGCGAGTACCAGATCGTCAGCAGGAACGGGATCTGGGTGCAGATCACCACGAACGCGAAGGCGGGCATCAGCGGCAGGCGGCGACGCCACCCGTCGGCCCGGGAGCCCTCCTGCCCGCGCGGTCTGCCTCCGCGGGATCCGTCGGCCGACGGACCTCCCCGCGGCGCGAGAGGATCCGTGCGGCCGGTCCCGCCGGTGCGTGGGGCGTCGGCCGGGGTGTCGGTGGCTGCGCTCATCGCTCAGCCCTCCCATCCGTAGGTGCGGGCGACGGACGAGGCGAAGGTCTGGGACTGCGCCAGCGCCCCGTCGACCGTCTTGGAGCCGGCGATCGCGGCGGAGAACTGCTGGCCCACGCGCGTGCCGAGATCCTGGAACTCGGGGATGACGACGTTCTGCAGCCCGTCGTAGGGCACCTCCACGGTCATCGCGTTCTCCTGGGTGGCGTTCTCCATCGAATCCAGCGTGGGTTCGGCATAGTTCTGCGAGAGCTCCGCGTACTCGGGGATCTCGTAGGTCGACAGCCGCGAGCCGGGCGGCAGCGCCTCCCAGCTGACCTCGTTGCCCACCAGATCGAAGTAGTCCGGATGGGTCATCCAGGCGATGAACTCCCAGGCCGCGTCCTTCATCTGGCTGGTCTCGGGGATCGCCAGCGCCCAGGAGTACAGCCACCCGGCGTACTCGGTCCTCTCCGTCGGCCCCAGCGCGTAGGCGGTCTTGCCGACGACGGTCGAGGAGCTGGGGTTCTCCACCCCGGAGACCATCGAGGAGGCGTCGAACCACATGGCTGCGTTGCCCTGGCTGAACTGGGTCAGGCATTCGCCGAAACCGGAGGTGGCGGCGCCGGGCTGGCCGTAGGAGCGCAGCGTGTCCACGTACATCGAGACCGCCTCGTGGACCTCTTCGGAATCCAGCCGCGGAGCCCAGTCCATGTCGAACCAGCAACCGCCGTAGGTGTTGATCACGGTGCTCATCGGCGCGAGGTTCTCGCCCCACCCGGCCAGGCCGCGCAGCGCGATCCCGGCCATGCCGTTGTCGGGATCGTGCAGTGCGGAGGCGAACTCGCGCAGCTGATCCCAGCTGGGCCGCTGCGGCATCTCCAGGCCGGCCTGTTCGAACAGGTCCTGGCGGTAGACCAGGAACGCGCTCTCGCCGTAGAACGGCACCGAGTACATCGAGCCGTCCACGGTGAGGGCATCGCGGATGGTGGGCACGAAGTCCTCGGGGGCGTACCCGTCGGTCCGAGCGATGTACGGCTCGAGGTCGGTGAGCCAGCCGTTGGGCGCCCACAGCGGGGTCTCGTAGTTGGAGATCATCACGACGTCGAACTCGCCGCCGCCGGAAGCGACCGACGCGGTGATCTTCGCGCGCGCCTCGTTCTCCGGCAGCGAGACGAAGCGGACGTCGATGTCCGGGTGCTGCGCAGTGAAGTGGTCGATGAGGCTGATCGCGTCCTGCATCTGCGGGTTCGACACGATCGCCACCACGATCGATTCGCGCCCGGCCGACGCGGGGGCGCAGCCGGCCAGGCCCAGCCCGGCGGCGCCGATGCCTGCGGTCAGGCCCGCACCGAGCAGCGTCCGACGGGAGGGCCGGGTGAGAGGGCTGCGTGGTGGTGACGCCTTCGGGGCCGTCCCCGCGGCGCGGGTCGAGGCGCCCGGCGGGTGGGCCTCGCGGGGCGGATGTGGTCGGCGGTGTCCCATGCGCTGTTCTCCTCTGAACGGCTCGAGGCTGGAGTCTCGGGGGAGCGGGTCGATCAGGTCTCTCGGGCGCCTCCGGCGTCCGTGCCGCGGGAACGGTCGCTCCGGCGCGACCGCCGCGGACGGCGATGTCTCCGCTGGAGGATGACTGCGGCCGACGGCCTCGCCGGTGCTCACAGATGATCGCTCGAAATGCTCAACTGCGAGTGAGCGTAGTCATATACGCTCACGTGAGCAACAGTTGGGCGACAGATGATCGCTATCCCCAGGTGGCAGGAGGTGCCGGCATGGCGCAGGATGATGCGGCGGTGAGCGAGGTGGCGCCGGCCGGCGACCGCTCCGAGGCGACCACTGTGTCCGGCTCCCTCAAGGCCGCCCTGGCGACCGAGTACTACATCGATGGCCTGTCCAAGGTCGAGATCGCCCGACGGCACGAGCTGTCCCGCTTCCAGGTGGCCCGGCTGTTGGACGAGGCGCGCGACGAAGGCATCGTGCGTATCGAGATCGTCGACCCCGCGGCCGCCGGCCATGACCACGCTCAGCTTGCCCAGCAGCTGGGCATCGCCTCGGTCACAGTCGCCGCGGCCCGCCCCGGCGAATCGATGCGCGCCGCCATCGCCCGGCAGGTGGCCCGGCTGCTGCCCACCCGCCTGCGCGAGGGCGGCCGGCTCGGCGTGGCCTGGTCCCGGACCCTCATGCACCTTCCCGAGTCGCTGGACTCGCTGCCTCCGGCCGACATCGTCCAGCTGGTCGGTCCGCTCAGCGCCCCCGGCTACTCCACCGCGCACTCCTCGGCCCTCGTCCACACCCTGGGTTCCTTCAGCGGCGGCCAGGTCTGGGCCCTGCCCACGCCGCTGATCGTCGACTCCGCGCAGGTCGCCGCCTCGCTGCGGTCCATGGACGAAGTGCGCACGGCCCTCGATGCGGCCGACAGCCTCGACGTCGCGGTGGTATCCGTCGGGGCCTGGTCCCCGGGGGCCTCGACTCTGTGGGCCCGCCTCGCCGAGAGCGAGCAGCGCCGCGCGCAGGAGGCCGGAGTCGTGGCGGAGACCTGCGGCATCCTGCTGACAGGCACCGGGGCGGTGTGGCACTCCGCGATGGAGGACAGGGTGGTCGGCGTGCGCCCCGACCAGCTGCGCCGGGCCCACGTGATCGCGGCGGCGCCCGCCGTGGGGCGGCCGGAGGCCGTCGTGGCCGCTGCTCGCTCCGGTCTGGTCGATGACATCGTGCTCGCCCCCGACCTTGCCGATCAGGTCGCCGCACTGCTGGAGTGAGGGGCGCCGCGCCGCCGGCGTCCCGGACGGTCGCGTGCCAGGGGTGCGAGTGGGGCAACGCGCCGCCGGCGCCTTGCCCGGCCGCGTACCGGGGGTGCGAGTGAGGGGCGCCGCGCCATCGGCGCGCCGGCCGGCCGCGCCTCGAGGGTGCACGGACCGTTCGATCAGGTGAGCGCGCAGTACTGCTCATCTGACGAGAACGTTGGTAGGGTCGGCCCCATCACATCACTCACCGACGAAGGATGAGACATGACCGCTCTGAACGCTTCTGCCCTGCCCGAATTGGCCGCGAGCGGTCAGGTCGCGGTACCCGACTATCCGCTCGAGGACCGCACGGTGGGCATCGTCCACTTCGGTGTGGGCGGCTTCCACCGCGCTCATCAGGCGATGTACCTCGACCAGCTCTTCCGCGCCGGCCGCGACCGTGACTGGGCGATCTGCGGCGTCGGCCTGCTGCCCGGGGATGCCCGCATGCGCGACGCGCTCACCGCGCAGGACGGGTTGTACACCCTGGTCACCAAGGCTCCCGACGGCCATCGCGAGCCGCGTGTCATCGGCTCCATCGCCGAGTACCTCTTCGCGCCCGACGATCCCGACGCCGTGCTGGCGAGGATGACCGACCCGGCGGTGCGCATCGTCTCGCTCACCGTGACCGAGGGCGGCTACAACTACAACCCCTCGACCGGCCAGTTCCAGTACGAGACCGAGGACGTCGCCGCCGACCTTCGGACCCGCTTCGATCCCGCCGGAGCCCAGGCCGCCGGGCTCGCGGCGACTGACGGGGGCGGGGCGAACACCGCCCATCAGGCTGGTCATCCCCGCACTATGTTCGGGTACGTCGTCGAGGCGCTGCGCCGACGCCGCGAGGCAGGTACCGCGCCGTTCACCGTGATGTCCTGCGACAACGTGCGCGGCAACGGCGACCTCGCCAAGCGGATGATCCTCGCCTACGCCCGTCGCCGCGACGAGAACGGGCTGCACGAAGGCGCCCCCATCGCCGACTGGATCGAGGAGCATGTCGCCTTCCCCAACTGCATGGTCGACCGCATCACGCCGGTCACTTCCGAGGCCGACATCGAGATGATCTCGAGCGACTTCGGCATCGAGGATGCCTGGCCCGTGGTCAGCGAGGACTTCGTCCAGTGGGTCCTGGAGGACGAGTTCCCCGCCGGCCGCCCCGCCTACGAGGAGGCGGGCGTGCAGATGGTCGAGGACGTCGAGCCCTATGAGCTGATGAAGCTGCGTCTGCTGAACTGCAGCCACCAGGCCATCGCCTACTTCGGCCTGCTGCTGGGCCACACCTACGCCGACGAGGCCGCGGTCGACGAGCATCTCGCCCCGTTCACGCGGCGGCTGTACATGGACCGCGAAGGCACGCCCACCGTGCCCGAGGTGCCGGGCATCGACCTCGACGCCTACAAGGACGAGCTCATGGAGCGCTTCGCCAACGAGCACGTCAAGGACACCCTCGCCCGCCTCGCCGCCGAATCCTCCGACCGCATCCCCACCTGGATGATGCCCGTGATCCGCGAGAACCTCGGGGCCGGGCGCGACGTCACCGCCACCGCCGCGATCGTCGCCTCCTGGGCCCGCTACGCCGAGGGCACGGGCGAGAACGGGGAGGAGTGGCCGGTGGTCGACCGCCTCCACGGCCGCGTGATGGCCGCCGCTGCGAAGCATGACGAGGACATGCTCGCCTTCCTCCGCGACGAGGAGCTCTTCGGCGATCTGGTCCAGCACGAGGCGTTCACCGAGCCCTACCTCCACGCCCTCGAGGTGCTCCGCACCCGCGGCGCCCGGGCGCTGCTGACGGAGCTGGTCGAAGGCGCCGCCTGACCAGGGGCCACCTGCGGCACCGGCGCCGCCTCGGGGCCCCGGTGCCCCTGGTCGGTGCCTTGCACCCGGCCCCGGGTCTCTGGGGTACCTCGATCGAGTCGCGAGTTCGGCGCGTTTATCGGGCGCTTTCTGCACTGAACTCGCGGATCGTTTGCGGCCGCGGGCTGGTATCCATCCGGTGGGCTCAGGCCGGGACAGCGGTGGGGAAGTACGGCGCCGTCTCCGACCGCCGGATCGACACGCGCCGGGTCCCGAGTAGTGGGGAGCCCGCGATAGCGCCGGATCCTTCGATGCCGGAGCACTCGAGCTCGCCTCAACCGGTCCAGCCCTGTCGGCGCATGTTCTCGGAGATGCGATCGACCGCGCGGTGGCACTCTGAACGCAGGTCTCGGGCTGTCGTCTGGATCTCTACCCAGCCATGGTCGCGGCGCCGCTCGCTGCGTTCGATGTCCCGTTCCTGCTGCTGAGGAGTCCGATGACTGGGCCCTTCGTGCTCGAGGCACACCTGCCACTGCGCCCAGGAGAGGTCCGGGGTGCCCAGGCTGACCGGCCCGGCGAAGATCTCAACGTTGATCTGTGGCTCCGGAATGCCCTCGCGTATGACGGCAAGGCGGAGCTTCGTCTCGGCGGGCGAGTCGCTGCCCACCCGCACATGGTCGAGAGCCGTCCGCAGTCGGGCAGCGCCACGTCCGCGGTACCTCTCGGCGAGCATGACCAACTCGTCGAGAGCTATATAGGGCTCGGACCGTTGTTCGAACTTCGGCCGCGGGATCCTCACCAGATGATCGCCGACACTCACCAGCGCGGCATGCGAGAAGACCGTGGAAAGATCGAGCAGCGTACGAGTCCGACTGGTGAGCGGGACGTCCCGAAGCGATGACACATCCTCCGGACCGAGCGACAGTTCCCTCCAGCGGATACGTCCTGAGGTGCTGCGATGGGATCCCTCCCGACTCAGGTGGACAGAGCACCGACGGTCTGTCAGGTCCCATGTCGGGGACCTCTCCGGCATGGGAAAACCCCAGAGACGGGCGGCTGTGAGCGTGCAGCCGACGACTCCCGGGGCGCCCCGAGCGCATGCCGCGACGACGTCGAGCTCCGTCACGTTTCCAGTGCGCGTCGCATAGAGCCCCTGTGCGATGCGGATGAGATCATCTGCCGCCAGCCGACGGCTCGATACGCCCGCGGCCCTGGCTTCCGCCGTGGTGAAGACGCCGGGCGCTAATGACGGGGGCAGCGGCGAGCGTCGGCGAGACATAGGCTGAGAGTGGGCCACTCAGAAAGGGAGCCGCCCCGGCCATCCACAACTCCCTGGTCGGACGGTCGGGCGGTCGTTCCTCCACAGCGGCTCGGCGGGTGAGCCAGTGCGTCCGCATGGGGATGGACCGTGATGAGACGCGGTACCGGTCAGGTGGCCTCGTGAGCTTCCCCGCCTGATGTGATCGATCGAGTCGCGAGTTCAGTGCGTTCAGCAAGGTCTAAGTGCAGCGAAGTCGCGACTCGACCGAGGTGGGCCCGGCTGGATCGGGAGGGGCCCTGGCAGATGGGTCAGGGGCCCGGCTGGTGGAGCGGCAGGGGTCTGGATGATTTGTCGGGAGGGGGGTGGGCTCCCCAGACCATGTCAATGTTGGGTGGAACACGTCGCGACCCTGCCGTCTACCTGGGCTTTCTTCTCAGATGCCTTGGTCATGGGCGACCTGACGCCGCGCCTCGTAGACTGACGGGCGGGCTTGTGCGCCTGGCACCGGAACCTCGGTGCCACGGTGTGCCAGGCGGATGACCTGCGAGGTTCCCTCGGCGCGGGCAGGGCGGAAGCGCCCCCTGCGGCCGAGACACCACCAGGGCCCGCCCCGGCACCCGGCCACGGCATCGCCCCGGCATCCGCCGAGGCATTGCCCCGGCACCCGCCGAGGCGTCGTCCTCGGCACCTGCCGAGGCATCGCCACGGCACCCGGCCACGGCCCGAACAGCATGACTGTCCCGCCTGTCCGCAACAGTGAAGGAAACCCCTCCCCATGAGCCTGGTCGTCCAGAAGTTCGGGGGATCCTCCGTCGCCGACGCCGACTCGATCAAGCGCGTCGCCCAGAGGATCTCCTTGTACTCCAAGGCGGGTCACAAGGTGGTGGTCGTCGTCTCCGCGATGGGTGACAGCACCGATGAGCTGATCGACCTCGCCCAGCAGGTCACGCCCAACCCGCCGCCGCGTGAGCTGGACATGCTGCTCACCTCGGGGGAGCGGATCTCGATGGCGATCCTGTCGATGGCGCTGAACGCCGTCGACGTCGATGCCCGCGCCTACACCGGTTCGCAGGCGGGCCTGATCACCGACGAGATCCACGGCAAGGCGCACATCCTCAAGGTGACCCCCGGGCGGATCCAGGAGGCCCTGGACGAGGGGTCGGTCGCGATCGTCGCCGGCTTCCAGGGCGTCTCCCAGACCACCAAGGACATCACCACCCTCGGCCGCGGCGGCTCGGACACCACGGCCGTCTCCCTGGCCGCGGCGCTGGACGCCGACGTCTGCGAGATCTACTCCGACGTCGACGGCGTGTTCACCGCGGACCCCCGCATCGTGCCCGCCGCCCGCCGCGTCCCCTACATCTCCTGCGAGGAGATGCTGGACTTGGCCGCCAACGGCGCCAAGATCCTCATGGTGCGCAGCGTGGAGTACGCCCGCCGCTATGGAGTGCCGCTGCACGTGCGCTCCTCCTACTCCGGCCGCCTGGGCACGATCGTCTCCGACGACCCCGACCGCGTGATCCCCATCGACCCCGACGTCACCATCCGCAGCGCGGACGTCGTCCGTCGCGACGCCGCTGACCCGACCAAGGAGCTCCCCATGGACGACATCGCCGATCCCGGCCTCGAGGCCCCCATCATCTCGGGCGTGGCGCACGACCGCAGCGAAGGCAAGATCACCGTCGTCGAGGTGCCCGACACCCCGGGCAAGGCCGCGCTGCTGTTCGACGTCGTCGCCGGCTCCGGCGCGAACATCGACATGATCGTCCAGAACTCCTCGACCACCGACGACACCGTCGCGATCTCACTGACCCTGCCGGAGACCGACGTGCCGGCCGCGCTCGAGGCGATCGAGACGGCGCGTGAGACCATCGGGTACACCGAGGTGCGCTACGACGACCAGATCGGCAAGGTCAGCATCGTCGGCGCCGGCATGAAGTCCCACCCCGGCGTCTCGGCGACGCTGTTCCGCTCCCTCGGGGATGCGGGCATCAATATCGACATGATCTCCACGTCGGAGATCCGCATCTCCGTGGTCACCGAGCAGTCCCGGCTCGACGACGCGGTGCGGGTCATCCACTCCGCGTTCGGCCTCGACACCGATCAGACGGAGGCCGTGGTCTACGGAGGGACCGGACGATGAGCACTCAGAACACCACCGCCACCACCGCTGCGCCCGACTTCACCACCACCCCCGGCTACCGGGCCGACGGGCCGGTCATCGGCCTGGTAGGCGCGACCGGCCAGGTGGGCCGCGTGATGCTGTCCCTGCTCGCCGAGCGGGCCGTGCCCCACAGCGCGGTGCGCGCCTTCGCCTCGGCCCGCAGTGCCGGCACCACCGTGCAGTACGCCGGCCAGGATCTGACGGTCGAGGATGCCGAGGCCGCGGACATCACCTCCGAGAGCTCCCGCGTGGACATCGCGATCTTCTCGGCCGGTGGCTCCACCTCCAGGGCCCTGGCCCCACGGTTCGCCGAGGCCGGCGCCACCGTCGTGGACAACTCCTCGGCGTGGCGCCGTGACGACGAGGTACCCCTCGTCGTCTCCGAGGTGAACCCGCAGGCCATCGCGTCGGCCCCGCGCGGGATCATCGCCAACCCCAACTGCACCACGATGGCGGCGATGCCCACCCTGAAGGCTCTGCACGACGAGGCGGGCCTGGCGCGGCTGAAGGTCGCCACCTACCAGGCCGTCTCCGGCTCCGGCGTGGCCGGCGTCGCGGAGCTGGCCGGGCAGGTCCGCGCCGGCGCCGAGGACGTGGAGAAGCTGGCCCTGAACGGGTCCGCCCTCGATCTCGGCGAGCCGTCGACCTACGCGAAGCTGATCGCCTTCAACGTGCTGGCCCTGGCCGGGAATCTGGTCGAGGACGGCTCCGGGGAGACCGACGAGGAGCAGAAGCTTCGCAACGAGTCCCGCAAGATCCTGGACCTGCCGGATCTGCCGGTGGCCGGGACCTGTGTGCGCGTGCCGGTGATGACCGGCCACGCCGTCGCGATCCACGCCGAGTTCGATCAGGCCATCAGTCCCGAGCGCGCCCGTGAGCTGCTCGAGGCCGCCCCGGGCGTGTCCGTCGTCGAGCTGCCCAATCCGCTCGAGGCCGCTGGTCAGGATGGCACGTTCGTCGGACGTATCCGTGAGGATCAATCGGTGCCGGGCGGCAAGGGGCTCGTCCTGTTCGCGGTAGCGGATAATCTGCGCAAAGGCGCTGCACTGAACGCCATCCAGATCGCTGAGCTGATCGCCGAGGAGAAGAACTGATGAACATGGACGCCGCGAGCGGGCCTCCCGGACCCGGAACCGGGCCCGCTCCGCTGTCGTCCGAGTTTTCGGATCGTGCTGGGGGCGAACATTTCGGCCAGGCGGCACCGGCCGCCCCAGTCGGCCCGATGATCGTGGCACTTCGTACACTCGACACCCTGACCACCGGAGAGCAGGCACCCGACGACGGCCCGCGAATCGTCATCGACGCCGCCCCGGAACTGGCCAGCCTGCAGACCAGTCCGGGCCAGGCACGCCGGGAGGCCATCCTCGATGGCGCGTCCGCACTGTTCGCCGAGCGCGGCTATCACGGGGCCAGCCTGCGTGACATCTCGCGTCGCGTGGGGATCTCTCATCCAGGGATGCTGCACCACTTCTCCTCGAAGGAGACCCTGCTGGGTGCGGTCATCGATCGTCTCGAGGCCCACGCACAGGGCCTCATGGACTCGACCGAGGCCCTGCAGGGCTCACCGAAGGCCCTGCTCGCGGCGCTGACCGGGCCCTGGAGTCCGTCCCAGCACTCGATGTGCCTGCTGGCCACGCTGTCTGCGGAGATCGTCAATCCCAGCCATCCGGGCCGCTTCCGCATCGCGCGGCTTCGCCTGGTGCACGAGCACGTGCTGGAATCCGTGCTGACCAGCTACGCGGAGAAGGGGCTGCTGCGTGACGGCGCCGAGCCCGCGTTCGTGGCGCGATCAATCTTGTCGGTGCTGCTGAGCCTGGCGATGCGCGAGCATTCGGTGCGCGAGCTGCAGCAGCGCAGCGCGATCGATCCCGTCGAAGAGCTCCACGCGTTCGTGAGCCACTATGTCGATGGCTGATTGCGAGAGGTGAACGCGGTGCGTGCACGGGGGTCACGACCGATAGGGGGAGGACGACGATGACCGATCCACTGCCCGGCCATTCCGAGGACATGAATCCTCCTCTGGCCCGGGAGCGCTTCGCGGCGCGCTCCCGGCTGCAGGCGCTCTCCGGCGCGACCGTGCGCGGGAGGGGCGGCGAGTCCGTGGGCCGCGTGCGCGACATCTATCTGCAGGATGCGACCGGCGAGCTCGCCGCGATCACGGTGGTGCGGCGTCAGCTGAGCTCCCGTAGCGTGCTGATCCCCGCCTCCGCCATCGCCGTGCTGCCGGCGGAGCACCCGGATGAGGCGGAAGCGGCCGACGGCGCCGCGGACCGCCCGACCGGCGAGCACGCCGACGACGGGAACGCGCCTGACGCCGATCGCGAGCGCTCCACGCGGCGCCGTCGCGGCCGGACGACGCCGCACCCCGGCCACCCGCAGGCCCTATGGCTGCTGGTCGACGCCGACGTCGCCCGGGAGGGCATCACCGCCCCGGACACCGCCCACGCCACCCCGGAGATGCTGCGCGAGGCCGCGCGGGTCCTGGGGATCGAGGAGGCACCGGCCGAATGAGGATCCTGGTGCTGACGCACTACTACGCCCCGGAGTTCGGGGCCCCGCAACGCCGCTGGTCGGCGCTGGTGGAGCGCTTCATGACGGCGGGGCACGACGTCACCGTCGCCGCCCCCGTGCCGCACTACCCGGGCGGGCGCCCCACCCGTGAACAGCGCCGCGCCCACCGCGTCGGCGCCATCGAGAAGGGCATGCACCGCGAGACCGTGCTGCGCACCGCCTACCTCCCGCACCGGGCGGACATCGCCTCGCGGACCGTCGACCACGTCGTCGCAGCCGGGGACGCGCTGCGCCGGGTCCGCCGTCGCTTCGCCCGGGCTGCCTCCCGCCCCGACGTGGTGATCGCGACCGCCCCCGCCATCCCGACGCTGCTGGTGGGGCACCTGCTCGCGGCCCGCTGGCGGGTTCCGCTGGTGGTGGAGATGCGTGACGCCTGGCCGGACCTGGTCACCCACGTCGGCCCCGCCGGCGCGCTGCCCGCCGAAGCCGCCCACGCCCCGCACCCCGGCCTCGCCCGCCGCATCGTGCGCTGGATCGTCGCCCGGGCCAAGGGACTGGTCCACCAGCAGGTCACCCGCTGGCAGAGCACCGCACGCGCCGTGGTCACCACCACCTCCCGCTTCGCCGACGTGCTGCACGAGCGGGGCGTGACCAAGGTCGAGGTGGTCCGCAACGGCACCGACCTCTCCCAGGTCCCCGCCCAGCGTGACCACGCAGCCGGCGACCACTCCGAGCTGCGGTGCCTCTACCTGGGCAACATGGGCCGGTCCCAAGGGCTGGAGACGGTGGTCAGGGCCGCCGCCCGGCTGCATCACGACGGGGTCGAGATCCAGGTGCGGCTGATCGGGCACGGGATCGAGGCGCCGGCTCTGGCGTCTCTCGCCCATGAGCTCGATGCCCCGGTCACGGTGCTGCCGCGCATCCCACACCGCGAGGTGGGGGAGCAGTACGCCTGGGCGGACACGGTCGTGGTCTCCCTGCGGGACTGGGCCCCGTTCGCCTGGACGGTGCCCTCCAAGCTCTACGAGATGCTCGCCACCGGCCGTCACATCACTGCACTGCTGGCCGGGGAAGCGGCCGACGTGGTCCGCCGGGCCCGCGCCGGCGACGTGCTGCCCCCGCAGGACGAGGACGCCCTGGTGGGCCTGTGGCGGGGCCTGGCCGCGGACCGCTCCCGCGCCCGGGTGCGGCCCAGCGGCCGCGAATGGGTCGCAGAGCACGCCGACGACGATGTGCTGGCCCGGCAGTACCTGGAGATCCTGGAGTCGGTGACCGGGGCGGTGCCGCGCTCAGTGCCGCTCGCGCGCTGACACGGCGGTTCGGGTGCCGACCGCGCCACGCTTGCGCCGTCCCCGCGCTACGGCCGCGCCTGCCGCAGTTCGCGGTTGACCGCCGCGAGACCGACCTCGAGCGCCTCGAGCTCGCTCTGGTCGAGGCCGGCGACCACCTCGTCGCCGAGGTGCGGATCCGGTGTGGTGACCTCCGCGACCACGGAGCGGCCCAGCGCTGTCAGGCGCAGGTGCCGGGCCCGGTGATCGTCCTGGTCGACGACCCGCTCGACGAGTCCTCGCGCCACCAGCTTGTCGACGATTCCCGTCATGGTGGGCAGGGAGATCCCGAACTCGCCGGCCAGATCCGTCGAGGTGCGAGGCGTCGGCCCGCTGAGCGTGGAGAGCACCCGGACCTGCTTGAGGGTCAGGTCCACGTCGAGCAGGGAGCCGACGAGCCGGGGGAGCGATCGCACGGAGATCGCCACCAGCAGCGTCTGGATCCGCTGTTCGACCCGGCGGCGCGCGTCGTCGTGGTCGGTCACGGACCCAGGGTACGGCCGCATCGGCGGACCCAGGGCCCGACCGCCTCGTCGTGGTCGGTCACGAACCGGGGGTACGGCCGCATCAGCAGACGTTCAGCCATGATGCTTAGCCTGAGACTAAGTGAATTGTCGTGGTGCGGTGGATCTGCCGGGACCCGCGGCGCCCCCACCCTCGAGAGAGGACCTGTATGACATCCACGTCGCACGGTGCCGACGACGTCGACCTCGAAGCCCTCCGCCGGAAGCACGCCCAGGAGCGCGACCGCCGCATCCGGCCCGATGGCGCGCGGCAGTACCGCGGCACCACCGGCGAGTTCGGCTACTACGCGAAGGACCCGTACACCCCGCGGGCGGAACGGGAGCCGGTCACCACGGACGTGGAGGCCCTCGTGATCGGCGCCGGGTTCGGCGGTCTGCTCACCGCCTCGTTCCTGCGGGAGCGCGGCGTGCAGGACCTGCGGCTCATGGACGAGGCCGGTGACGTCGGCGGGACCTGGTACTGGAACCGATACCCCGGCGTGCGCTGCGACATCGAGTCCTACGTGTACATGCCGCTGCTCGAGGAGACCGGGTACATGCCCTCGTAGCGGTACGCCCCCGGGGAGGAGATCCGCCGGCACGCGGTGCGCATCGCGGAGCACTTCGACCTCTACCGCGACACCCTGTTCCACACTCGCGCGACCGGGCTCAGCTGGGACGAGGACTCGACGATGTGGATCGTCGAGACGGACCGCCAGGACCGCTTCCGCGCCCGCTACGTGGTCACCTCATCCGGCACGCTCACCCAGCCGAAGCTCCCCGGCATCCCCGGGATCGAGAACTTTCGCGGCCACACCTTCCACACCAGCCGCTGGGACTACGGCTACACCGGCGGCGATGCCGAGGGCGGGATGACCGGGCTCGCCGACAGGACGGTCGCGGTCGTGGGAACCGGGGCCACGGGCCTGCAGATCGTGCCGCACCTGGCTCGGGACGCCGGCCGTCTGCTCGTCTTCCAGCGCACCCCGTCCACGGTCGATGTGCGCGACAACCGGCCGACGGACCCCGAGTGGGCACGCTCCCTCGAACCCGGCTGGCAGCGGGAGCGGATGGATAACTTCCTCGAGGTCCTCGCCGGGGAGGAGGTCGAGCGCTGCCTGGTGACCGACGGGTGGACGGCCACCGCTCACCTGCAGCGCAAGATCCTCTCGGGGGCCGTGGACGAATCCGTCGACGCCGACGAGCGCGAGCGCCGCGACGAGCGCGACGACGCCGTGACCATGAACCGGCTCCGGGAGAGGGTCGAGGCGGTCGTGGACGATCCCGAGGTCGCCGAGGCGCTCAAGCCCTGGTACCGGTACATGTGCAAGCGACCCGGCTTCAGCGACGAGTACCTGCAGGCCTTCAACCGCCCCACCGTCACCCTCGTGGACACCGCCGATCACGGCGGCATCGCCAGCATGAGCGAGGACGCGATCGTGGTGGGCGAGACCGAGTACCCAGTGGACTGCGTCATCTTCGCCACCGGGTTCGAGACCGGTGTCTCCGGGGTCGTCTCCGGCACGCTGCCGGTGATCGGCCGCGGCGGCCGACCGCTGCTGGAGGCGTGGGGCCGCGGGCCCCGCACGCTGCATGGATTCTCCACCCACGGGTTCCCGAACCTCTTCCAGCTCGGCGCCGTCCAGAACGCGAACTCGGTGAAATTCGTGCATATCCTGCAGGAGCAGGCGCTGCACATCGCCGAGGTCATCGCCCGCGCGCAGCAGGAAGGTGCGCGGTGGGTGGAGCCGTCCCCGCAGGCCCAGGAGGAGTGGGTCCGCACGGTCCGCGAGACCGCCCGGGACGAGTCCCGCTTCCAGGCCGAATGCACCCCGGGGTACTACAACGCGGAGGGCCAGCAGTCGATCACCGGGTTCACCTTCTCGCCCGGACCCGTCGTCTTCCACCGCCTGCTGCGGCAATGGCGGCGCGGCGACATGGCCGACATGCTCGTGCGCACCGACGAAGATGCCGACCGACGCACGGCGGCACCCGTCGGGGCAGGGGTGTCGTGACCAGCAGGCCGGAAGCAGGACGCCCCGACATGTCCGCGTCCCTCGTCGAGGGCGACGGCAGCACCCCCGGCGGCTGACCGCCGCCGCGACTGAAGGAGAGCACGCATGTCCCACCTCACCGCCGCATCCTCGATCCGCGACTGGCTGGCCGATCCGGCCGGAGCACCCCTGATCGAAGGACTTCTCGCCCAGGCGGACGTCCCCGCCGACACCCGCGCACAGATCGCCCCGCTGCCGCTCCAGCAGCTGGTCACCCTGAGCCAGGGTGCCCTGACCCAGGACGCCGTGGACGAGATGGTCCGCACCGTCAACGGCGGGCAGCTCCCGGAGGAGGCCGCCCCGACGGTCCCGGCCGGCGCCCGCTTCGAGGGCAGGACCGTCGTCGTCACCGGCGCCGCCGGCGGCATCGGAGCGGCGACGGCGTCGCGGATCGCGCACGAGGGCGGCCGTGTCATCGCCGTCGACCTCTCCGAGGACCGTCTCGCCCGGTTCGCCGCAGAGCACGAGCAGCTGGACGTCATCGCTGTGGCCGGGAACATCACCGAGGCGGAGTCGATCGACCGCATCGTCGCCGCGGCCGGGCAGAGCATCCACGGGCTCGCGAACGTGGCCGGTATCAACGACGACTTCTCCCCGCTGCACGAGACCAGCGACGAGATGTGGGACCGGGTGATGGGCGTGAACGTCACCGGCACCTTCAAGCTGACCCGGGCGATCCTGCCCGCCATGATCGCCGCCTCCGCCGGCTCGATCGTCAACGTCGCCAGCGAGGCCGCCCTGCGCGGCAACGCCGCCGGCAATGCCTACACCACGTCCAAGCACGCCGTGGTGGGGCTGACGAAGTCCGCGGCGTTCATGTACGGACCCCACGGCATCCGGGTCAACGCGGTCGCGCCCGGCGGTGTGGCCACCGGCATCCCGTTCCCGCCGTCGATGTCCGAGACGGGCTCGGAGCGCCTGCGCCCGTTCCAGAAGCAGATCCCCACGCTGGCGACACCCGAGCAGATCGCGGCCTCGATCACGTTCCTGCTCTCCGACGACGGCGTCAACCTCAACGGCGTCGTGCTGCCCACCGATGGCGGGTGGCACGTGCAGTGACGCCGCGAGGTCTCATGCCCGCTGATCGCGGCGCCAGCGCTGCGGGGTGACGCCGTAGAGGGCGCGAAAGCGCCTGACCAGGTACGTCGCTTCCCTCAGTCCGGTCTGCGCGGCGATCACGCCGAGCGGCAGGTCGGTCTCCCGGAGCAGGCGCCGCACCTCGGTCATCCGCCGTTCGGTGATCCAGTCGAGCAGGGGTCGTCCGGTGCGTGCACGCACCACGGTGGTGAGGTGACCCGGTGTGTAGCCGAGGGACTCGGCGAGGTCGGTGACGGTCAGCGGCCCGCGGAATCTCGCCTCTATCTGCTCGAAGACTCGCTCCACCAGCGGGTCGGGGGTCGAGGCCTCCCCTGGGAACAGCCGTGCGGCCGCGACCAGGATCCGGGTCAGGAGTGCGCTGACCGCATCGCGGGCCCCCGGGCGCTCCGGTGCCGCGAGCTCTTCCGCGAGATCGCCGATCCAGGTCGACCAGCGGGCGCGGTCACGGTCGGGAACGAGTGCGGCTCCGGAGCCGGGGGCGAACATCGCGAACAGTGGGTGGTGTGTCCAGGCCAGTGGCGAGAGCGATGACAGGGCCGGGACGGCGTCGGCGCTGAACGCGATGGCGTTCCCCCGGCATCGTGACGCCTCGGCGAGGTCGGAGGCGTCCACCACCCTGCCCGGTGGCACGGCGTGGAGCTCCCCCGCGCGGGCCGCGGGCGGGGCACCGTCGGTCTGGAACGGTCCCGCGGGATCCTCGAGATAGAGCAGGACGAAGAAGTCGTGGGCGTGGCGATGATCCGGGGCCGACGCCGCGCCGCCGGTGCTCGGATCGAAGCGGGTCACGCTCACCGTCGGCGCGCCGGCACGCTGGTCGAAGCGATAGACCGGTGTGCCGTCGGGACGCACCGTCCGCAGCCTCCGTCGCGGAGCATGGGATCCCTCGACCGAAGAATGTGCCATTCTGCCCCGTTTCTGTGCCGTCCACTGACCGAATGATGTCCAAGGCTGGGGTCAACGATACGGCGACCCGGTCACCGATCGCGCCCGTGCGGCACGCCGCCGCGGGACTCGCGCGGCGGCACCCGACGAAGGAGACCAGATGACGAGCCGGCCCGACGTCCGCATCCTCGATCACCGCACGCCGCAGGAACGGGACCGCTCCTTCCTGCCCGGCATCGGCCGCGCCTGGCTGATGCCGCTGTACGACATCATCACCAAGGTGGCCGGCGCCGGCGCAGTGCACCGTCGCGGCGCCGAGCTCGCCGGCATCAGAGCCGGGGAGTCGGTGCTCGACGTGGGCTGCGGCACCGGCAACTTCGCTCTCACGATTCTCGGTCGCCAGCACGGTGCCCAGGTCACGGGTCTGGACCCGGACGGTGGTGCTCTGCGACGAGCGGCGCGCAAGGCCCGACGGCGCGGCTTCCCACTCACCCTGATCCGCGGGTACGCCGACCGTCTCCCCGTGGAGGACTCCTCACTGGACCACATCGTCTCCGCGCTGGCCCTGCACCACGTCGAGGCCGCGGACCGGGCGCGTTTCGCCGCCGAGGCGCTTCGGGCACTCCGGCCCGGCGGCACCATCACCATCGCCGACTTCGATGGGCCAAGGTCCGACGCCGAGCACGAGGGCGGGAGCACGCACGGGAGTCACGCGGCGCTCGGGAGCGAGGCCGCGAGTGGCCACGGCCATGGACGCGCACGTGGGGGCGGCCGTGGTCGCAGTCGCGCAGCTGGGGGCGGCCATGGCCACCCCCGCGCGGGCGGCCATGGACCGGCTCACGCGATGCGCCACCTCCTTGCCGTGCTGCCGACCCGCAGAGCACCGGTGCCCACCGTCGGCGACAAGGAGGGCGGCGACGATAACGGGATCGTCACCCTCCTCACCGAGGCCGGATTCGACCGAGCCCGCGAACTCGACCATATCCAGGACCGCACCGGGCGCGTGAGCTTCGTGCAGGCGACCCATTCGTGAGAACACCGCATTTCCAGCGTCGGTGTCTGTGTCGAGGCCCGGTTCCTCGGAGTCCGGTTCCTCGGAGCCGCATGGCGGGCAGGCCGATGGAGGGCTGGCCGACTGGCGGGGGACGGATGTCGACTCGGCGGTACTCCAGGGGACAGGCGCGGCATATATGGCCGCGCCTGTCGATGTGAGTACCGTCCAGCAGGATCCACCCCGGTGCCCGCGCCCGCCAACCGCCGCACAGCCCGGCTCCTGCACGGGGCTCCGGGTTCGGCGCCGCCGCCCCGAGCTCCGCGGCCTGACGGCTCAGCCCTTCACGGCCCCAGCGGCCAAGCCCTTCACGTAGAACCGCTGCAGGCTGACGTAGAGGATCACGCAGGGGATCATCGCGATCACGGCGCCGGCGACGAGCTGGCCGTAGTTGACCTCGCCGTAGGTGCCCACCTGGATGTTCAGCAGGGCGACGGGCAGGGTGAAGTACCGCTCGGTGGTCAGCAGTGTCAGGGCGCCCAGGAACTCCGTCCACGAGGTGAGGAACGCATACAGCGCGGCGCTGGCCATGCCGGGCAGGATCATCGGCCGCAGCACGCTGACCAGCATCCGGCCGGTTCCGGCGCCGTCGACGATCGCCGAGTCCTCGAGCGCCTGGGGCACGGTGTCGAAGGTGTTCTTCATGACGAAGATGCCGAAAGGCAGGGCGAAGTTCGTCGAGAAGAGGATCAGCCCGAACCGCGAATCGGTCAGTCCCACGGAGTTCATCAGCAGGTACAGCGGGGTGAGGATCGCCTGGAACGGCACCATCATCGACAGCAGTATGAGGCTGAAGGCGAGCCGTGCCCCGCGGAAGCGGAACTTCGAGAACCCGTAGCCGCCGAGGGTCGCGACCACCGCCGTCAGCGCCGCGGTGGACAGCGAGACGACGATGGAGTTGACCACCGGGCGCCACATCGTCGCCTCCCCGGAGAGGAAGATCGCGAAGTTCTCCCCGGTCAGGTCGAACATCTCGCCGAGCCCGGGCGTCCCGAGGATCACGTCGTTGGGCTGGAAGGCCCGCAGGATCGACCAGGCCAGCGGCACGGTGAAGATCAGGGCGAACAGGGTGCCCAGCACGATGTAGGGCACCAGGCGGCGATCCTTGGTGACCGAGACCGGGTTGGCCGGTGGCTGGCCGCTCGTCGTGCCACCACCGGACGGCCGGCCGCTCGTGCTGTCGGCGGGTGGGCGGCCGCGTGCCGGGTCGCCGGACGATGGTCGGCCGGAGGCGGCCGGTGCCTGCGCGTCGGATGCGTGTTCGCGCGAGAGGCTCATTGGTCGTCACTTCCTCTCAGGAGCACGAACTGGGCCGCGGTGATCAGCGCCGTGAACACCACGAGGATCAGCGAGATCGCCGTGGCCGAGCCGAGCTGCATCTCGACGAAGGCGCGGTTGTAGATGTAGGCGACGATGGTCATGGTGTCCGTGCCCGGGCCGCCCTTGGTGAGGATGTAGAACTGGTTGAAGGCCAGGAACGAGCCGATCACGGAGATGATCAGCGACATCCCGATGGCCGGGCGGATGATCGGCACCGTCACCGACAGCTCCCGGCGCAGCCAACTGGCCCCGTCGATGTCGGCCGCCTCGTACACCTCCGAGGGGATGCCCTGCATGGCCGAGAGCAGAAGGATCATCGTCAGCCCCGGCACCGCCCAGATCACCAGCAGCGACAGCAGGATCGTGGCCTGTGTGCCATCCAGCAGCCAGGCGGTGGAGCCGTCGGTGATGCCGAGGCCGGCGAGGATCCGGTTGATCACGCCCGAGTTCGGCTGCGCCTCCAGCACCAGCATGTAGCTCAGGGTGGTCAGGCCCACCACGAAGGGGATGAAGAAGATCGTGCGCAGCAGCGTCGAGCCGGGCCGGTTGGCGCGCACGATCACGGCCAGGCCGTAGCCCAGCAGCAGGATCGGCAGGGTCACGATCGCGGTGTACAGCAGGGTGTAGCGCAGCGCCTTCCACATCCCCGGGTCCGCCAGCGCTTGGGTGTAGTTGGCCAGCCCCACGAAGCGGTACTCGCCGATCAGCGGCCAGTTGGTGAAGGAGATGTAGGCGGCGAACACGATCGGGATCAGGGCGAAGAACGAGACCAGGGCGATGGCCGGAGCCACCAGGAGCATCCCGGTTCTCGGGCGGTGGGTCAGCGAACTGGGACGGCGCCGGGGCCGGGGCGGCATCGCCTCGGCCACCGGTCTCGCCCCGGTCGGTCCCAGCCGCGCCTCAGCGTCGAGTGCGGACATCACGGGCTCCTAGAGTTGGGTCTGGGTGAGGATGCGGTCGTACTCGGACTGGGCCTCGGCCATGGCGCCGGGGACGTCGCCGTCGAACACGGCCCGACGGACCATCGCCAGCCACGGCCCGGCCTGCTGGTTGTAGAGCAGGTTGTAGGCCAGCGTCGAGGGCACGTACCCCTCGTCGAGGTTGGTCACCGGCACCACGGCCTGCTCGTAGGTCGAGGAGAACTCCTCGTCGGCGCTGTCGGAGCGAATGGGCATGTAGCCCGAGGCGGGCATCGAGCGCTGCATCTCGAGCTCGAGGCAGTAGCGCAGGAACTGCCAGGCGCCGGACGGGTTGCGGGCGCCGTTGAGGATGCACATGTTGTCCCCGCCGGAGAAGGTGGCCACGCCGCCCTCGGGCCCCGGCAGCAGCACGTTCTGCGAGATCGGCCGGAAGTCCTCCTCGGCCTCGGTGACGCAGACGCTGTAGTTGCCGGGGAAGAAGACGACCTCGCCGGAGCGGTAGTCGTTGCCCCATTGGGCGCCGTCCTCGACGAAGCTGCGCTGCGGCACGAGCTCGTCGACCCACAGCTGGCGGTGGAACTCCAGGACGGCTTCGACCGTCTCGTTCCCGTGCACGTTCCCGGACTGCTCACCGAGCTCACCGGTGAGCAGGTCCGTATCGGCGGCCCAGATCATGGGCTGGATCGTGAAGCCCATGGCACCGGCGGCGTTGCCGGGGAAGGACCATGGGTGCACGTCGGGCAGGGCCTGCTTGATCGTCTGGCAGGCCTCCATCAGGGAGTCCAGGCTGCCGGCGACTTCGCCGAGCTCGAAACCCGCCTGCCCCAGCAGCTCGGTGTTGGCGAACAGGGTGGAGTAGTCCCCGGCGAACGGGGCTCCGTAGATGCGGTCTTGGTAGGTGACCAGGCCGACGTGCCCCGCCGAGAGCTGGTCGAAGAACGGCAGGGACTCGACGAGCTCGGTGACGTCGGCGAAGGCGTCGCGCACGTAGAACAGCGGGCAGTTGATCAGGTCGAAGTCGACCAGGTCCGGCACCGAGCCGCCGCGGATGGAGGTGGCGAGCTTGGTGACGTACTGCGCGTCGGGGATCGGCAGGACCTGGACCTCGAGATCTTCGTGCTCCTCGTTGAAGGCGGCGGCGACGGCCTGGATCGCGGTCTGGGTCGCCGCACGGCACCACACCGTGACCGTGCCGGTGGCGTCCTCCCCGAAGCCGGGCGCCGAGGTGTCCGTCGGCGGGAGGCTGCCGGCGCACCCGGCGAGCGCGGCCAGGCCCGTCGCGCCGGCGCCGAGGCCGAGCCCCGAACGGAGGAGACTGCGCCGGGTGAGCATCATTCCTCCTCGAGGGGCAGCCACACCCGCATCGGCTCCACGCCCCGGTTGGCCCACGCGAAGTAGGGGATCGCGGTCCACGTGGCCGCGGTGCGGGTCTCGGCGGCGTCCGGGCTGCCGTGGACGGGGTAGGGCCAGGCCGCAGCGGAGTCGGAGACCTGGACGACGCTGCCGTCGACGGCCAGCGGCACCGCGCCGTCCAGCTCCGGGATCGCAGCGCCGGGCTGCGGGACCTTGGCGGGGTCGACGGCCGCGTCGTCGACGGTGAGCGCGTCCGGCTGGTCGGCGTTCTCCAGGGCGTAGACCAGCGGGCCGCGCTCGAGGGCGACGGCGCCGCGGGAGGCGTCCAGGCGGTGATGGGCGCCGACGAAGCGCGGGGTCAGATCCAGCTGCAGCTCCAGCTCGTCGCCGGGGGAGAAGACCTCAACGAGCTCGACCTGCTCGGCGTCGCCGGGGATCGGGACGTCCTGGCCGCGCAGCGTCAGCCGCGCGGCGCCGCGGGAGAACGGCGGGATCCGCAGGGTGAGCCGACGGGCCGAGCCCGGAGCCGCGTCGATGCGCAGACGGACCAGGCCGTCGTAGGGGTACTCGGTGGTGACCGAGACGCGCAGCTCGTCCGAGCCGTCGGCCGCACCGACCCCGGTGCTCCAGGTGCCGGTGGCGTACTGGTGGATCTGCAGGCCGTCGGCCGTGGCGGTCGCCACCAGGTGATCCAGGCTCGCAAACGTGCGCATGATGTTGGGCGGGCAGCAGGCGCAGTCGAACCAGCCGCGGCGGCCGTGGGCGATCGAGCGGCCCTCGTCGGCCAGCGCGCCCTCGCGCAGCTGGAGGGAGTTGACGTAGAAGTACTCGGTCCCGGTCAGGGAGACCCCGGCCAGGAACGCGTTGTACAGCAGCCGCTCGACGGCGTCGGCGTACTGCGGCTTGCCGGTGGCCAGCAGCAGGCGCCACGCCCACTGGATGGCGCCGATGGCGGCGCAGGTCTCGGCGTAGCCGCGGTCGGTGGTCATCTCGAACGGGTCGCCGAAGGCCTCGAAGTCCCAGCGGGCGCCCATGCCGCCGGTGACGTAGGTCTTGGTGGCCAGGAGGTCGGCGAAGACGGCCTCGGTGCGGGCCAGCAGCTCGGCGTCACCGTCCTCGATGGCCTGGTCGGTGGCGCCGGCGAACAGGTACAGGGCGCGCACGGCGTGGCCTTCGACCGACGTCGTCTCCCGCACCGGCACCCGGGCGGAGAAGTACCCGGGTCCCGGGCGGGCGCCGGGGAAGGTCTCCTCGCGGCCGCGCACATCGAGGAAGAAGCGGGCAAGATCTTTGATCTCCTCGCGGCCGGTGTAGCGGTACAGCTCCACCAGGGCCATCTCGATCACGGGGTGGCCGCCGGTCGCCGCTCGCCCCTCGGGGCCGAAGATCGTGCGGAGGTGATCGACGATGCGCAGCGCGACCTCCAGCAGTGCCGTCTCGCCGGCGTTGCGGGCCAGGGCGACGGCGGCCTGGATGAGGTGGCCGTAGCAGTACAGCTCGTGGTTCCAGGCGAGGTTGGTGTAGCGCTCGGCGGGGGAGTGGCGCAGGGTGTGGACGGCGTTGAGATAGCCGTCCTCCTGCTGGGCAGAGGCGATCAGCGCGGTCACCTCGCGGGCCATCGCGCGCAGGGCCTCGTCGTCCTCGCGGCCCAGCTCGAAGGCGACGGCCTCGAGCCACTTGTAGACGTCGGAGTCCTGGAAGATCATCCCCGAGGCCTCGCCCTGCTCGGTCCCGGCGACGATCCGGAAGTTGCGGAACGTTCCCGAGGTCTCGAGCTGTTCGTAGCCCGACCGCAGTGCTGCCGTGCGGTTGCGCTGCTGGCGGGTGTGCCAGAAGCCGCCGGTGATGCGGGCGGCGCCCGGGTTGAGGGGCCGCAGCACGGCACGGGCCGAGTCGGTCGGGATGGCGGGGGCGGCGAGGTGCCCGCCGGCGGAACCGGAGGTCAGCGACTCGGAGGGGGGAGCGTCGTGCGCCTGGCGGTCACCGGTCGGGGATGCGCCGTCGGCGAGGCCGGAGCCGCTCACGGGGGCGGGCGCGGAGGTCGATGCATGGGTCATCTGGGACGAGCCTCACTGTGTGCGTCGTTGCGGAAAGTGCGGAAATCGCGTTTCTGTGGAGATAATGGCACGCGTTCCCGCGGTGCCACAACCCCCGCCGTCCACCCCGCCGACCCCGGCGGAGCCCGGGAGCACGCCAGGAGGTCACGTGAAGAACATGTCGAAGCCGATGCCGCGCATCGCCGATGTCGCCGCGCTCGCCGGGGTCTCGGTCAGCACCGCCTCGAAGGCGCTGAACGAGACGGGACAGCTGCGCGCGGACACCCGGGTGCGGGTCAAGGAGGCGGCCTCCGAGCTCGGCTTCGTGATCGGGGCCAACGGCCGCGGCCCGGCCGATACCCGCACGTACACCGTGGGCCTGCTGACCACGGACAGCTTCGGGCGCTTCACGATCCCGCTGCTGATGGGCGTGGAGGACGCGCTGGCCGCCGGGAAGATGGCGATCATCCTGTGCGACACCCGGGACGACGTGCTGCGCGAGCGCCACTACCTGCAGTCCCTCCAGGAGCGGCGGGTGGACGGCCTGATCATCACCGGCCGCACCACCGATCCGCGGCCCTCGATCGGCCTGGATCTGCCGACGGTCTACGCCTTCTCGCCGTCCGATGACCCCGAGGACTTCGCGGTGGTGGCCGACGAGGGGGCCGGTGCGGCGATGGCCGCCGAGCATCTGGCCTCGATGGGCTCGCGCCGCATCGTCCACGTCACCGGGCCGCAGCGCCACCACTCGGCCTCCTCCCGCGCGGTCGCGGTGGCCGAGTCGCTGGGGGAGTCCCTGATCGCGCCGCCGCTGTTCGGGCACTGGTCCGAGGAGTGGGGCCGCAACGCGGTGGACATGCTGCTGGCTTCCCATCCCGACGTGGACGGTTTCTCCTGCGGCTCGGACCAGATCGCCCGCGGGGTCACCGACCGGCTGCGCGAGAGGGGCATCGAGGTGCCCGCCCAGGTGCGGGTTGTCGGCTTCGACAACTGGGACGTGATGGCGCTGGCCTCACGGCCTCGGCTGACCACTGTGGACATGGGGCTGGCGGAGCTGGGGCGCCTGGCCGGTCGCACTCTGCTGGACCTGGTCGAGGGCGAGGATGAGCCGCCCCGGCGCCAGGTCCTCACGCCCCGCCTGGAGGTGCGGGGCTCGAGTTTGTGAGGGCGGCGTGTGCCGCCACGCCGCTATCCGCGAATCTGGCTGACCAGGTCCTCCAGTGCCACAGCGGGATCCTCGGTGACGGAGCGGATGGCGGTGAGGGTGGCATAGCCGTCCGCCAGCAGGGCCGCGTCACTGCCTGGACGCGGCCGGGCGGAGGGCGAGGACACGGCCAGGCGGACATGGTCGTCGGCCCCCTCGTCCCTCTCGGTCGCCGTGGTCTGGGCGACGCCGAACTCGGCCAGGGTCGCCGCCCGGAGCTCGGGGAGGGTGTCCCCGGCGGAGATCGGCACGTTGAGGTTCAGGACGGTGCCGCGGGGCTGCTCGGCGAGGCGGGGGATGACCTGCTGGGCCAGGGCGGATGCCGCCGTCCAGTCCAGCACCTCGGACCCCGTGGGCGCTTCCTGCGAGACGGCCAGCGCTCGCAGCCCGTTGACGCCTCCGGTCAGGGCGGCCCCCACCGTTCCCGAGTGGAGGACGACCTGGCCGACGTTGATGCCGCGGTTGATGCCGGAGAGGACCAGATCCGGCGTCGGGCCGAAGGTGCCATGGCCGGCGAGGAGCGTGATGAGCCCGGGGCCGGCCTCCACGGCGAAGGCGGTCACTCCGTCGAGGCCGGCGAGTCCGCGTCGCTCGTACAGGATGCGGCCGTCCTCCTGCGCCACCGTGATGGAGGCGCTGCTGCCGCTGGCCTCGGAGGCGGGGGCAGCGATGAGCAGTTCGAGCCCCGCGTCGAGGGCGGCCTGCGCGAGGCGGTGGAGCCCCGGGGAGTCGATGCCGTCGTCGTTGGTGACGAGCGCCGTGAGGGCCCGCTCCATCACTCGTCTCCCACGGAGTCGAGGGGGCGGATGCTCACCAGCTCGCGCAGCCGGTGGACGGTCTCGCGGGTGCCCGAGCCCAGTCCGTGACGGGTGACGTTCAGGGCCCCGGCGGCCGCGCCCAGCGTCACGGCCTCCTGGAAGTCGGCTCCGGCCGCCATCGCGGCCGCGACCCCGGCGGTGAGCGAGTCGCCGCCGCCATGGGTGTCCACGACCTCGAGCGTGGGCATCTGCACCTCGCTCAGCTCCCCGTCCGACAGCAGCAAGGTGGGCTCGTCCGCGCGAGTGACGATCGCATGGGAGGCCCCTTCCGACGTCAGCTGCTGCATCGCGCGGACCAGCTCGGGCACGTCGGTGCCCGCGGCGCGACCGTCGGCCTCCAGCTCATCGTGGGCGGTCTTGACGACGCTGAGACCACCGGCGAGTGCCATGGTCAGCCGCTTCCCCGAGAGGTCGGCGATCACCTGGCAGCCCACCGTGTTCAGGTCGGAGGCGAGCCTCCGGTAGATCGTCGCGGGCACGATGTCCTCCCTCACCGCGCCGCTGAGCATCACGGTCCCGGCGTCCATGCCGGCCTTGAGCGTGAGGCCGTAGAGCTCGTCGAGGTCGTGGCGGGTGATCCGGTCTCCGCCGGCCTCGGCGATGCTCACCCGTTCGCCGTCGCGGCGGTCGTGGATGTAGGCGCCGTTGTGCGCGCTGCCGTCGACGGCGAGCAGCTCGATCCCCTCATCGTCGATCAGGTGGCGAAGCAGGCGGCCGGTCTCGCCGGCGATCACGGAGCACATCGTCACCTCGACGCCGAGGGCGCGCAGCATCCGTGCATGCCAGATTCCCTGACCACCGGCGTGGATGTGGATCTCCGGCTCCCCGTGCTGCCCCTCCACCGTCACGGTGAGCACGGGTGCGGGCGCGAAGACGACGACGTGTCCCATGTGCGCTTCCTTCCGTCGACCTGTCCGGGTCGCTGGCACCGCAGGGTACGTGGCGGGAACTCGCAGGGGAACGGTTGGTCCGAGTGGTCGGTCGGTGCCTGCGTAGCGGGTAGGACCCGGGTGGCATCGGGCACCTGGCAAGAAAGTGGGACCCGGGTGGCATCGGGCACCTGGCAAGAAAGTGGGACCCGGGTGGCATCGGGCACCTGGCAAGAAAGTGGGACCCGGGTGGCATCGGGCACCTGGCAAGAAGGTGTAGCACAGCGGCACGCGACCCCTCTGAGAGAAGGGCACGGGCCGCTCAGCTACAGGTTCGTGCCAGCGCCCGCCGCGCTGGCGGAGGAGAGTTGGGCGAGAACCGGTTTCGACCTATTGGGCGGTACTCCAGCCTCCCGACGCGGCATATACGGGCGCGCCTGGTCGTGTGAGTACCGCTCAGCAGGATGCGGCACGCCGCCCCGCGCTGCAGCGAGCGCGCCTGGTCCTTGCGCCGCGCGCCTACCCCTCCCGAGCCTGTTCCGTGCGCCGCCCGCGCGCCTACCCCTCCCGCGCGACACGGAAGGCCGGCAGCACGACCTCCTCGCGCAGCTCCCGCCGCTGCTCGGCGGGGGCGAAGCCCGCATCCAGGCCCGTCAGCACGATCTGCTCCAGATCCTCGAGGCTCCAGTCGAAGGTGCTCGCGGAGATCGCCATCTCCCGGGAGGTGCTGGTGCGGCTCATCAGCCGGTTGTCCGAGCTGATCGCCACCGCGAAGCCGTGCTGGTGCAGCGGACCGACGGGGTGGCCGGCGAGATCGGTCGCGGCGCCGGTCTGCAGATTCGAGCTCGGGCACACCTCGAGGCAGACCTGCTCTCGGTGGATGCGGCCGGCGGTCGGCCCGAGCTCGTCATCGGAGATGTCCTCGATCAGCCGCACGCCGTGCCCGATCCGCTCGGCCCCGCAGTCCAGTGCGTCGGCGATCGAGGCGGGCCTGTCGGCCTCGCCGGCGTGGATCGTCACCCGCACCCCGTGGCGCCGGGCGAGGTCGAACTGGGCGCGGAACCGGCTCGCAGGGAAACCGGCTTCGGGCCCGGCGAGGTCGATGCCCACCACGCCGGAATCGCGACGGGCGCGGGCGATCTCGACCAGGTCATCGCTGGGCTCGAGGTGACGGAGGTAGGCCAGCAGCTGGCCGACGACGATCCGGTGCCCGCCGGCCGCGGCAGCCGCCACGCCCTCGTCGAGCCCGTCCTGGACGGCCTGGACCGCCTCATCGAGGGTGAGCCCGGCGCCGGTGTGCTGGTGGGGAGCCCACCGAGTCTCGGCGTAGACGACCCCGTCGGCGGCCATGTCCTCCACGAATTCGCGGGCGATGCGGCGCAGCTCGGGAGCCGTCTGCATGAGGGCGAGGGTGCGCTCGAAGGTGGAGAGGTAGGCCGGCAGGGAGCCGGAATCGGCGGTGGCGCGGAACCACTCGGCGATCTCCTCCGCGCTCTGACCGGGCGGGTCGATGTCGTGGTCGCGGCACAGCTCGAGCACGGTCTCGGGGCGCAGGCCGCCGTCGAGGTGGTCGTGCAGGGCGACCTTGGGCAGGGACCGGACGTCATCGGCGTGGAGGTGCATCAGGGCAGGATATGCCGAGCCTGTGTTCTTGTACTGCTGCGACAGGACCTCGGCGGCGTGGGCGTCGGCCCGGCACGTCGACATCGGCACCTGCTCGAAAGAACTGCGCGGCACGGGGTCGCGACACAGGCGAGCAGTGCGGGCCTCGTCCCAGTCGACATGCACGAACCAGCCGCCCTCCTCATGGGCAACGTCCCGCACGACCCCGACGGCACATACCTCCTGTCGCCGGGAGAGGTAGGCCCAGATCAGGTCGCCGATCTGCATCGTGCGGAACCCGCTGCGCAGGCACCACCGCTCGACCGGCTGCGACCGTGCGATCGCCTCCCACACGGCGGTGGCATCGCGCCTCTCGAGCCAGTCACCGGGTTGGTGCTCGAGATGGGCGGCCGGGTTGACGGGCAGCAGCCACTGCGTGCGGGCGGTGCCGTCCGGATCGGTGCCGATCGAGTGATGCGCGTTCACATAAGTCCTATCCGTCGCCCGGGCGCCACGAGGCGTCAGGATAAGAGTTATCCGTACACCTCACGTCGCGCTCTCTTCGATGACTGGGGCGACAGCGGCTCGGGCGCGGATATGCGAGAACCCGGGTGGCCTTTCCAGCAGCGCTCTACAGATGTAGTGTGCTCTACATCTGTAGAGAGTGAGTGACGTACGGGGGATAGGCCATGCGGATCCTGATCGTGGGCGCCGGCATCGCCGGCCTGACGCTCGCGGCGCTGCTGCAGCGTCAGGGCGAGTCGCCGACGGTGATCGACCGCCGCCACGAGGACGCCGACCTCGGCTACGGCCTGGCGCTGTGGCCGCACGGCAGCCGCGTCTTCCACGCCCTCGGCGTCCACGACGCCTTCATCGAGCGCAGCGAACCGATGAGCCGCTACGTTGCCCGGGACGGGGCCGGCACCGAGCTGACCTCCTCGTCGATGCCCGAGAGCATCGCCGACTACGGCCACCTCGGCATCATCGACCGCGGCGATCTGCTGGGCATCCTGCGCGACGCCGCCGACGGCCTCGACCTCCGCGACGGAGTCAGCATCGAGCACCTCACCCCGCGCGGCGAGCAGGTCGAGACCGTGCTGAGCGATGGCACCGAGGCGAGCTTCGACCTCGTCGTCGGCGCCGACGGGATCCGCTCCCGGGTGCGAGAGCTGATGCTCGGCCGGCGGATACCCGACCACGACACCGGCTGGGGCTGCTACGTGTGGTGGGCCGACGCCGACCTGGCGGCCCCGGGGGAGACCACCGAGCGCTGGGGCGCCGGCAGCTTCCTGGGCACCTACCCCAGCCGCGACCAACTGTGCGTCATCGCCGGGGCGCCGCTGGAGACGCTCCGCGGCGATGCGGCCGACGGGGTCGGCCGCGCCGACGGGGCCGGCCGCGCCGCCCGCCTCGCCTCTCTGCTTCGGCCCTACGGCGTGCCAGTCGACCGCTACCTCGCCGACCTCCCGGCCGACGACGAGCCGCTGTTCCTATGGCGCATGGCCGACGTGCGCTCACCGCTTTGGACCGACGGCCGCATCGCCCTGGTCGGCGACGCGGCCGCCGCGTTCCTGCCCACCGCCGGCATCGGAGCGTCCATGGCACTGGAATCCGCCGCCGCCCTGGCCAACGAGCTCTCCCGCACCGACGAGACGTACGTGGCCAAAGCGCTGAAGCTCTACGAACGCCGACGGCGCCGGCGGGTCGAGGGCGCCCAGACTCAGTCGCGCCGGCTGGCGAAGCTGATGTTCGTCCGCTCACCGGTCGCGGCCTGGGCCCGCGACCAGGCCCTGCGCCACGCCACCATGGAGCAGGTCGTCGGCCCGCTGATCAAGGACCTCCGCCGGCCGATCTGAGGCGCCGCCTCCCCGCGGAACCGGACCGCTCAGCGGGGTAGGTTCCCAAAAGGTCCCACCAGGTGGAACCTCTCGGAACCGAGTTGCTCCGAGTAGGCACCGAGAGCGGAGGATCTGGCATGCGTGGCAAGGGCGAGCACGAGAGAGGAGGGGCCATGTCGGCTGCGGATGAGCGCCGGGAACGGATCGCGGACGCGGTCATCGACGTCCTCGCCGAGCGCGGGAGCCGGGGCCTGACCCATCGGGCGGTCGACGAGGTGGCGGGGCTGCCGACGGGCTCGACCTCCTACTACTTCCGCACCCGCGCGGCCCTTCTCGCCGCGGCCGTGCCCCGACTGGCCGAGCTCGACGTCTGGGCGCTGGACGGCAGCGACCAGCACCAGCAACTCGTGGCCATCCTCCACGACGCGCTGCACGGAGCCGGCCGGCGCCGCACTCTCGCCCGCTACGAGCTGGTGCTGGAGGCCGCGCGACGTCCAGAGATCCAGCGCGCCATGGCGGAGGGCAATGCCCGCGTCATCCAACGCGTCGCGGCCCTGTTCCCCGCGGCCTCGGATGCCGAGGCGCAACGCCGCGCCCGCGACGTGCTCGCCCTGGTCGACGGGCTGTTGCTGTTGAACGTGACCTGTCCGGAACAGCAGCGCATCCCTGCCGAGGAGATCGCCGCGTCGGTGGTCCGGGTACTCGAGCTGCCTTGAGCCCCGTGACTTGGGCCGGGAGCGGCCCGGAGCCCCGTGACCCTGGCCCTGCCCATCCCTGAGCCAGGTGACCCTGAGCCTCGGAAGGCCTGAGACAGGGGTGGCGATAGCTGCCGGCGGCGGTCACCACCGTGTGGTCCGACGACGGATATCGGGTGCGCCCGCTCGTTGCCCATGCCACGATCGCGAGCGAATGCCGAGCGCATAGCAGGGCCGCGACGCCTCGCCAGGATCTCTGTGCTGACCTGGTGGCATACGCGTCTGTACCGTCGGCGCGCCTGACCACTCTGATCACGGTCACGATCAGCGTGGCCACCTTGTACGTGGCCCTGTTCGTGCTGAACCTCGACGTGGCGTGGTTCCTGGTGCCCCAGGAGTACTTGGAGACCACGCTCATACACAAGGCCGCATTGGGCACGTACATGTCGCTGGCTTAGGGCTTCTCGACCATGGGCGTGCTCGCCGGCGCGGTCGGCTCCAGCTTCGAGTCCGACGAGTCCGTGCGGCAGGTCGCCTACGGCCAGCGCGAGAAGTACCGGCTGCGCAGCATCGGTGACTCCACCGAGTCCCCGGCGGAAATGGCGCGCGCCGAGTGAGACGGGTCGACCCGGCGGCGATGGCGCGCGCGGAGTCAGGCACCTCGGCCCCCGCGGAATCGGCGCACGGAGCGAAACCGGCCGGCCCGCCTGTGGTGACACGGGACGACCGCGGCGACGCCCGGCCTCACCGCAGCAGGATCAGCTGGCGCAGCCACGGCACGTGCTCGCCCAGCAACGCGAACATCCCGTCCCCGAGCACGGCCAGGGCGCCGGCCGAGAGTACGGCCGCCAGCGCGCCCTGCAGCAACTGGCGGCGCGGCCCGATCAGCTCCATCACCCGCTCCGCGAAGCGTTCGTGCCGACCGACGGCTGCGGCGATCGTGACCGCCACCAGCGGAGCCTGGTAGACGAGGTTCCACAGCACCAGCAGCAGCGCGCGCACCGCCAGCCGCGGCTCCTGGGCCGCCATGCCCACGGAGATCGCGAAGCCCGGGTCGGCCAGGGCGGTGCCCGCGAACGCGACGCCGGCCATGACCAGCGGCACGGCGCCCAGGCGCTGCGGGGAGCTGCGGTTCTGCAGCGGGCCGTGCGGCGTGGGCGGCCGCCCGGCCTCGCGCGCCTGGTGCACGGCGAAGCCCGCGAGAGCGAGGCCGGCCACGACCTCGATCGCCCCGATCGCGTCGCTGGATTCCAGGACCGGCCGCAGCCAGCGCTCCAGCAGCGTCAGCAGCGGGTGCAGGAAAAGGGTGGCGGCGATGATCACCGTGGCGTAGCCGCCGTGGAAAGCCAGCAGATGGCGCAGGCGACCTCCGCGCAGCAGCACGCTGATCGCGATCACGCCGCCCAGCACGTCCACCGTGACCACGGCCAGCCCGAAGAATGCGAGAATCCCGGCGAAGGTCATGTCCGCAGGCTACGAGACTCTCAGAACCTCGCACGACAGGGTAAGTCGCCCGCACGTATGGGGGCCCTTCACCTGCGCGGGCGCTTAGTTCCCGCGGCCGTCAGGCCAGCGGGACTCGGCCGCCTGAATTTATCGGTGGGTCACCACCTGATGCTTCACTGCGACGTCACGTTGCCACAACGACACCGGCTCGGGAGGCCCTATCCCGGCATCCGTCCCGGCCACGCCGCACGGCCGTCGCCGCCTGTCACCACCGGCTTCGTCATCGGCTCTCTGGCCCGCTTCTCCCTGCTGGATTCCCGCCAGTTCCGCGACCCCGAGCCCGAGCTGCGGGTCGATTTCACCGATCCCGCTGCCGAGACCATCGGTGTGGAGCTGGTGTGCACCTCGGTCGCCTCCGACCGGGACGGAGCCCAGAACGACGGCTACACGTCGGATTGGACCCAGCACGAGTAGTCTGAGGTCTCTTCGTAACGTGGGTGCCGGCACCGGGTGTCGTGGCTGCGACCAGCAGTGATGCTCCAGGGAAGGACAGCATCATGGAACCGAGATGTGCGGTCGTGGTCGGCTTGGACGTGGTTAAGAGCGAGCATCACGCCTGCGCTCTGGACCCCGACGGGAACCGGCTGTTCGACAAGCCTCTGCCGCAGGACGAGGCCCAGCGCCGAGAGCTGTTCACCAGCCTGCAGAACCATGGCGAAGTGCTGATGGTCGTCGGCCAGCCCAACCCCAACACCATCGGTGCGCTGCCGATTGCAGTCGCCCGCGACGTCGGTTGCACCGTCGCCTATCTCCCGGGGCTGGCGATGCGGAAGGCCGCGGACCTGTATCCGGGCAGGTCGAAGACCGATGCGCGGGATGCGTTCATCATCGCCGACACCGCTCGCACCATGCCCCACACCCTTCGCAGCGTGGACCGTGACAGCGAGGTCCTCTCTTCCCTGAAGGTCCTCGCGGGCTGCGATAAGGACCTCGCCCATGAGACCACGAGGGCTCTGAACCGGATTCGCTCTCTGCTGGCGCAGATCCATCCCGCCCTCGAATGGGTCGTCACCGGTGGGAGCCTGGCCACGGGCTGGTCCTCGACCTCCTGGAGAAGTTCGGCGGCCCAACGGGGCTGAAGGCTGCGGGGCGCGGCAGAGTGCTGCGGTTCGCCCGCTCCCGTTCCCGGCGCGGTCCCGAAGCGCTGGTCGACCAGACCTTCAGTGCACTTGGCGAGCAGACCGTGGTCGTTCCCGCCACCGCGGCGGTGGAGATGGTGGTCCCACGGGTTGCTGGTCAGCTCAAGGAGCAACGGGCCACCGTGGCTCGGGAGGTCGAGGCAACGTTGGAGGACTTCGCTCTCGCTTCGGTCTTGATGAGCATGCTGGGGATCGGCATCAAAACCGCCGCTCAAATCCTCCTGGCCATCGGCGACGGCACCGCCTTCGAGCCCGCGAGGAGTCCTCCGAGCTGGGTGATGCGCGTCGGCGGATCCGGCCGCTGGAGCAGGAGAACGAGGTCCTGCGCCGCGCGGCCGCCTACCTCTCCTGACTTGATGCACGGTGATGTCGCTGGCGAGCTATCAACCCGTTGACCTGGAGGTTTGTGGGTCGAGGTGGGTGATTCGGGATACTAACGGGGTGGCGTTCGT